>NZ_JBFBBD010000028.1:0-82225 GCF_040689515.1 Streptomyces sp. NPDC051173 | reverse complement strand
GGTTGATAGGCCAGGTGTGGAAGACCGGTAACGGTTGGAGCTGACTGGTACTAATAGGCCGAGGGCTTGTCCTCAGTTGCTCGCGTCCACTGTGTAGGTTCTGAAGTAACGACCGTGTTGTCATCCGGTTGGTCAACTTCATAGTGTTTCGGTGGTCATAGCGTTAGGGAAACGCCCGGTTACATTCCGAACCCGGAAGCTAAGCCTTTCAGCGCCGATGGTACTGCATGGGGGACCGTGTGGGAGAGTAGGACGCCGCCGAACAAATTTTCAAAAAGCTCCGGTATCTGAACTTCTGTTCAGATACCGGAGCTTTTTTGTTTTCATGATGAAGTGCGGAGTGTCACCCCTCGTTAACGTCCTGCCGTCACTCTCCCTTCCATGGGGACAGTGGAGAGGCTCACGGCGGCGGGGATCGGTGCGGGGGACGAGGTCGTCGTGCCCTCGTACGCCACGGCAGGGGCCGCCGAAGCGGTGCGGCGGGCCGGCGCCGTGCCCACGTTCGCGGACATCGATCCGTACAGCCTCTGCCTCGACCCGACCTCCGTGGCCGCCACCCTGACGCTGCGTACCGCCGCAGTGATGCCCGTTCATCTCTTCGGTCACCGCGCCGACTTGACGGGACTGCGGGCCGTCGCCGCGGACCGGGGGCTGCTCGTCATCGAGTACGAGCCGCCGCGGCCGGCGGATGAGGACACCAGGAGGCGCAGGGAGAACGCGGCCTATCTGAACGCGCGGCTCACCGGTGTGCTGACGCCGCCCGCGCAGCCCGAACTCCCGCACGGCTACGGCTCGTACGTGGTGCGGGTGCCCGGCAACGGCCGGCCGGACCGGGACGCTTTCGCCCGTGCGCTGCGTGCCCGCCGAGTGCGGTGCCATGTGCCCGTACAGACGCCGGTGCACCGGACCGCCGCGTTCAGGCGGGAGTTGTGGCTCCCGGAGACGGAGCGCGCCGCCGACGAATGCCTCGCGCTGCCCGTGGACGCGTCGACGACACAGCGGGAACTGCACCGGGTGGTGTCCGCGTGCAACGCGCTCGGCGGGCTGCTGAAAGTGGCCGCCTGACGGAGCGACCGGGTGGTCAAAAGGACGTGCGAACGTCGGGTATGCTTTATCTCGTTGCCGGCCCCAATAGCTCAGTCGGCAGAGCGTCTCCATGGTAAGGAGAAGGTCTACGGTTCGATTCCGTATTGGGGCTCCATAAAGGAAAGGCCCCCACCATTCGGTGGGGGCCTTTCTGCTGTCCTGACGGACTCACTCCTCGTGCAGACCGGGGACGCGCATCGCCAGGATCGCCATGTCGTCCGAGGCGGGCTCGGCGGCGAAGCGTTCGACGGCGCGCAGGATGCGTGCGGCGACCGCGCCCGCCGTGAGGCCCGTACAGTTCGACAGGACGTCGCTCAGGCCGTCGTCGCCCAGCATGCGGGTGCCCTCGCGGCGCTCCGTCACGCCGTCCGTGACGCACAGCAGGACGTCGCCCGGGTCGAGCGTGACCGTCTGCTCGTACAGCTCCAGGTCCTCCATGACGCCCAGCAGGGGCTGCGGATCCGCCGCGGGCTCCACCGTGCCGTCCGGGCGCAGCCGCAGGGGCAGCGGGTGGCCGGCGCAGACGACCTTGAGGATCGCGCTGCCGTCCTCCTGCGGCCACAGCTCGCCGTACAGGAGGGTCAGGAAGCGGCTGCGGGCCCCTTCGTCCAGGATGGCGGCGTTGAGCCGCTCCAGGACCGCAGGGCCGCCGTAGCCCTCGCGGGCGAGGAGGCGCAGCGCGTGCCGGGCGAGGCCGGTGACCGCGGCGGCCTCGGGGCCCGTGCCGCAGACGTCGCCGATCGCGAAGCCGTAGGCGCCGTCGCGGATCGTGAAGAGGTCGTAGAAGTCGCCGCCGACCTCGTTGCCCTCGCCGGCCGCGCGGTAGATGACGTCGACCTCGACGCCGGCCACGTGCGGCAGCTCCGGCGGCAGCAGGCTGCGCTGGAGGGACTGGCTGATGGCGGTGCGCTCGCTGTAGAGGCGGGCGTTGTCGAGGGCCAGCGCCGCCCGGCGGGAGAGGTCCTCGGCGAGCTCCAGGATCTCCTGGCGGAAGTGGTCGTCGGTGGGCTTGCCGAGCGTGAGCATGCCGATGACGCGGTTGCGGGCCACAAGCGGCAGCACGACCGTCTCGCCGCCGACAGCGGCCGCCGTGGCGAGTGACGTGCTCGGCCCGGCGGTCCGGGTGATGTCGGCCAGCCCGAGGCTGCGCAGAGAGCTGCGCAGCGCCGCGGAGTGGGCAGCTTCGGCGGGCGCCGTCCAGACGCGGGCGCCCGGCGTGGGGACGGGCTCCGGCGGCGCGAGCTTGCCGAGGAGGGTCTTGAGGCCGTCGATGCGGTCCTCGTCCTCGTGCAGGACGTACGAGAGCTCGGGGTCGGAGGCGGGGTCGGCGACGGTGTAGACGGCGCACCAGGTGGCCAGCGTCGGCACGGTCATCTGGGCCATCAGGGCCAGGGTCTGGTCGCGGTCCAGGGTGCCCGCGAGCAGGTCGGATGCCTCCACGAGGAAGGAGAGCGAACCGCGGCGCAGACGTTCGAGCTCGTTGAGACGGGCGCGTTCGACGGCGAGGGCGATACGGTCGGCGGCGAACTGGAGCCGCAGGGCCTCCTCGTTGGTGTAGCGTCCGGGGGCCTCGGCGGCGACGCCGAGCGAGCCGGTGAGACGGCCCTCGACCTTGAGGGGGACGGTGACGACGGAGCGCATGCCGGTGTCGGCCAGCAGGGGCACGGCACCGGGGATGACGGCGAGGTCCTCGTGGACCGCGGGCATCCGGGCCGAGCCATAGCGGCCCGTACCCGCCTCGACGGGGACGCGGGCGAAGCGCTGGCGGGCGGACGGGAGACCGGTGGAGGCGCGGACCTCCAGCTCGGTCTCGTCGTCGGTGGCGAGCAGCAGATAGGCCGCGTCCCCGTCGAGCATGTCGCGGGCGCGCTCGACCGTGCGCTGGAGGAGGCCGTCGAGGTCGTCGGGGGCCGGGGAGCCGATGAAGACCTCGAAGGGGTCCGTGGCGCTGCCGCGCTCGCCGCTCCCGGTGTCCACAGAGGGGGTGCGCTGGAGGCTCTGGAGCACCGCGCGCTCGGTCTCCCGCACGAGCAGGCAGACCGTGGAGGGCGCGCCCTCGTTGTCCCGTACGCGCAGGTGGGAGGCGTAGACCGGGGTGATGCGGCCGTCGGCGTCCCTTATGCCGTACGAGCCCTCCCAGCGGGAGAGGCGCAGGGCCTCGGCGATGCCGGTGGAGGTGCCGGGGGTGTGCGGCCAGGCGGCGAAGTCCGTGAGGGGCTTGCCGGTGACCTGGTCGGCGGGGAAGCCGAACATCGCCTGGGCGTCGTCGTTCCAGGCGCTGATGACGCCGCCGCGGTCGATCTGGACGACGGCGACGCGGACGCGGGCGTCGGCGACGGGCAGGGCCTCCGCGGGGAGCGCGGGGCCCGCCGAGCGGGTGCCGGCCGGGCGGTCGGGCAGGTCGAGCTGGAACCACACCTGCTTGTGGGTGCTGCTGTACTCGACGCCCCAGCGGGTCGCCAGCGCCGCGCAGAGCAGCAGGCCGCGGCCGCCCTCGCGGTCGACGCCGCCGAGCCTGCGGGCGGAGCTCTGGAGCGGCAGCTCGCGGTCCGGATAGTGGTCGGCGACCTCGACGCGTACGCCGGCGTCCGTGCGCATGCACAGGACGTCGGCGGCGGTGCCGGCGTGGACGACGGCGTTGGTGACGAGCTCGCTGGTCAGAACGACGGCGTCGTCGATGATGTCGGGGAAGCCCCAGCCCTGGAGCGTGTCCCGGACGAAGGCACGCGCGGAGGCGACCGAGCGTCCGACCGGCTCGAAGGTGGCGGCAGCCCGCGCGGTGATCACAGCACTCCCCATTGGCCTCTCATTGCTCCCCCGAGTCCTGTGCCCGCTTCTCATGCCCCGGATTCATCCGCCAGGCTAAACCGTCGGATCAAGTGATGTGGACAGAGCCGTGTGTTTCGGGCCTGGACGCGATCCGGCGGCCGTGTGCGTTCTCTGTGAGGATGCGCACGGCCGCCGGATCATGGTCGGCGATGGAAGGCATCCCGCGCAGTGGGGGATGCTGCCGAACTGTTGTGACTCCTCCCCGGATCCGTGGACCGGGGCTTCTCGCCGGGCCGCGTGGCGGCGACGAAGGACAAGCCCTGCCCCGCCGCTTACAACGAGTCCGCGAAGGCGGGGTTACGTACCGACTGACCACCGCATCGATGGCAGAGTGAAAGACTGGGAAAGATTGCAACGGAAGCCCGAGGATGATCGAACCCAGCGGGAGGGACACGGTGGAGTCTGGCGCAGCGGCGCGGGGCGTGAGCACGCGCGCGAAGGGCGGACGGTCCCGGGCCAATGGGACGACGGAAGTGGACACGGCGGCCCTGAACCGGCTGCTGTCGGCTCTCTCCGCGATGCGTGACGGGAACTTCCGCAAGCGGCTGACGGTCGCCGGTGACGGTGTGATGGCCGAGATCGCGGCGGTCTTCAACGACGTCGCCGACCGGAACATGCAGCTCACGGGCGAGCTGGCGCGGGTGCGCCGGGTGGTCGGGCGTGAGGGAAAACTCACGGAGCGGCTGGAGGCCGGGCCCTGCGAGGGGGCGTGGGCGGCGGCGATCGACGCGTCCAACGCCCTGGTCGACGATCTCGTCAGGCCGGTGTCCGAGGTGGGCCGGGTGCTGTCGGCGGTGGCCGAGGGCGACCTGGAGCAGCGGATGGACCTGCGGTCGCAGGGGGCGGACGGGGCCGCGCACCCGCTGCGGGGCGAGTTCCTCAAGGTGGGGCGCACCGTCAACGGCCTCGTGGACCAGCTGTCGGCGTTCACCGACGAGGTGACGCGGGTGGCGAGCGAGGTCGGCACCGAGGGCAAGCTGGGCGGGCAGGCCCGGGTCCGCGGGATGTCGGGCTCGTGGAAGGACCTCACGGATTCCGTCAACACCATGGCGTCCCGGCTCACCGCTCAGGTGCGGGACATCGCTCTGGTGACGACCGCGGTCGCGAAGGGCGACCTCTCCCGGAAGGTCACGGTCCATGTGGCCGGGGAGATGCTCGAGCTGAAGAACACCGTCAACACGATGGTCGACCAGCTGTCGTCGTTCGCCTCCGAGGTGACCCGGGTCGCCCGTGAGGTGGGTACGGAGGGCGAGCTGGGCGGTCAGGCGCAGGTGCCCGGTGTCGCGGGCGTGTGGAAGGACCTGACCGACTCCGTCAACCTCATGGCGGGCAACCTGACGGCCCAGGTGCGGGGGATCGCACAGGTCACCACGGCGGTCGCGAACGGCGACCTGTCGCAGAAGGTGACGGTGAGCGCGCGCGGCGAGGTCGCGCAGCTGGCCGAGACGATCAACCAGATGACGGAGACGCTGCGGACCTTCGCCGACGAGGTCACGCGGGTGGCCAGCGAGGTCGGCGCCGACGGTCTGCTCGGCGGCCAGGCGCAGGTGCCGGGCGCCGCGGGCACCTGGAAGGACCTCACCGATTCGGTGAACACGGCCTTCCGTAACGTCACCACGCAGGTGCGGGACATCGCGCAGGTGACGACGGCGGTGGCCAACGGTGACCTCGGGCAGAAGGTCACCGTCGATGTGTCCGGCGAGATGCTGGAGTTGAAGAACACCGTCAACACGATGGTGGACCAGCTCTCGGCGTTCGGCGCCGAAGTGACGCGTGTGGCGCGGGAGATCGGCGTCGAGGGTGAACTCGGCGGCCAGGCAGCCGTTCCGGGCGCGGCCGGCACCTGGAAGGACCTCACCGACTCGGTGAACACCGCCTTCCGCAACCTCACCGGGCAGGTGCGCAACATCGCCCAGGTGACGACCGCGGTGGCCAACGGCGACCTCTCGCAGAAGGTCACCGTCGACGTCTCCGGCGAGATGCTCCAGCTGAAGAACACCGTGAACACCATGGTCGACCAGCTGTCCTCGTTCGCCGACCAGGTGACCCGGATGGCCCGCGACGTGGGCACCGAGGGGCGGCTCGGCGGGCAGGCCCGGGTGGACGGCGTGAGCGGCACCTGGAAGGAGCTCACCGACTCCGTCAACTTCATGGCCGGGAACCTCACTTCGCAGGTCCGCCAGATCGCCCAGGTGACGACGGCCGTCGCGCGCGGCGACCTGTCGCAGAAGATCGACGTGGATGCCCGGGGCGAGATCCTGGAGCTGAAGAACACCATCAACACGATGGTCGACCAGCTCTCCGCCTTCGCCGAGCAGGTGACCAGGGTCGCCCGCGAGGTCGGTACGGACGGGCGCCTCGGCGGCCAGGCGCAGGTGCCGGGCGTGGCCGGGGTGTGGCGCGATCTGACGGACTCCGTCAACGGCATGGCGGGGAATCTGACCGCCCAGGTGCGCAACATCGCCGGCGTCGCCACCGCGGTGGCCCGGGGTGACCTGTCGCAGAAGATCGACGTGGACGCGCGGGGCGAGATCCTGGAGCTGAAGAACACCCTCAACACGATGGTGGACCAGCTGTCCTCGTTCGCCGATCAGGTGACGCGTGTGGCCCGTGAGGTGGGCACCGAGGGCATCCTCGGCGGCCAGGCGGAGGTGCAGGGCGTCTCCGGCACCTGGAAGGACCTCACCCAGTCCGTCAACTTCATGGCGAACAACCTCACCTCCCAGGTGCGCAACATCGCCGAGGTGACGACGGCGGTCGCCAAGGGCGACCTCTCGAAGAAGATCACGGTCGACGCGAAGGGCGAGATCCTCGAACTCGTCACCACCGTGAACACGATGGTGGACCAGCTGTCGGACTTCGCCGAGCAGGTCACGCGCGTGGCCCGTGAGGTGGGCACCGAGGGGCAGCTGGGCGGCCAGGCGCGGGTGCGGGACGTCACCGGCATCTGGAAGGACCTCAGCGACAACGTCAACCTGATGGCCAACAACCTCACCAGTCAGGTCCGCAACATCTCGCAGGTCGCGGCCGCGGTCGCCAACGGTGACCTGACCAAGAAGGTGACGGTCGAGGCGCGCGGCGAGGTCGCGCAGCTGGCCGACACCGTCAACACCATGGTGACGACGCTGTCCTCCTTCGCGGACGAGGTCACGCGCGTGGCCCGCGAGGTCGGCACCGACGGCATCCTCGGCGGCCAGGCGCGGGTGCTGGGCGTCAGCGGGACCTGGAAGGACCTCACCGAGTCCGTGAACTCGATGGCGTCCAACCTGACCGGCCAGGTCCGCAACATCGCGATGGTGACCACCGCCATCGCCCAGGGCGACCTGACCAAGAAGATCGACATCGACGCGCGCGGTGAGATCCTCCAGCTGAAGACCACCATCAACACCATGGTCGACCAGCTGTCGTCCTTCGCGGACCAGGTGACCCGGGTGGCCCGTGAGGTGGGTACGGAGGGCCAGCTGGGCGGCCAGGCGCGGGTGCGCGACGTGGACGGCACCTGGCGCGACCTCACCGAGTCGGTGAACGAGATGGCCGGGAACCTCACCCGGCAGGTCCGGGCCATCGCCGAGGTCGCCACCGCGGTGACCCGGGGCGACCTCAACCTCAAGATCGACGTGGACGCGGCGGGCGAGATCCTGGAGCTCCAGGACAACATCAACACGATGATCGCCAACCTCCGCGAGACCACGCTCGCCAACAAGGAGCAGGACTGGCTCAAGGGCAACCTCGCCCGGATCTCCGGCCTGATGCAGGGCCGTCGTGATCTGGAGGACGTCGCCGGGATGATCATGAGTGAGCTGACGCCGGTGGTCTCGGCCCAGCACGGCGCGTTCTTCCTGGCCATGCCCACCGGCGGCCAGCCGGCCGAGGGCGAGGACGCGTACGAGCTCCGGATGCTCGGCTCGTACGGCTACTCGATGGGCTCGATGCCCACGTCCTTCCGGCCGGGCGAGACGCTCATCGGCACCGCCGCGCAGGAGAAGCGGACGATCCTGGTGGAGAACGTCCCACCGGGCTATCTGAAGATCGCCTCCGGTCTGGGGGAGGCGCCGCCCGCGCACGTCATCGTGCTGCCGGTGCTGTTCGAGGGGCAGGTCCTCGGCGTGATCGAGCTGGCGTCCTTCCAGCCGTTCGCGCAGATCCAGAAGGACTTCCTCAACCAGATCGCCGAGATGATCGGCACGAGCGTCAACACCATCAGCGTCAACACCAAGACCGAGGTGCTGCTCAAGCAGTCGCAGGAGCTGACGGAGCAACTGCGCGAGCGGTCGGCGGAGTTGGAGAACCGGCAGAAGGCGCTGGAGATCTCCAACGCCGAGCTGGAGGAGAAGTCCGAGCGCCTGGCCCGGCAGAACCGCGACATCGAGGTCAAGAACACCGAGATCGAGGAGGCCCGGCAGGTCCTGGAGGAGCGCGCCGAGCAGCTCGCCGTCTCGATGCGCTACAAGTCCGAGTTCCTGGCCAACATGTCGCACGAGCTGCGCACGCCGCTCAACTCGCTGCTGATCCTCGCCAAGTTGCTCGCCGACAACGCGGAGGGCAACCTCTCGCCGAAGCAGGTGGAGTTCGCGGAGACCATCCACGGCGCGGGCTCGGACCTGCTCCAGCTCATCAACGACATCCTGGACCTGTCGAAGGTCGAGGCGGGCAAGATGGACGTCAGCCCGACGCGTATCGCCCTGGTGCAGCTGGTCGACTACGTGGAGGCCACCTTCCGGCCGCTGACGGCGGAGAAGGGGCTCGACTTCTCCGTACGGGTCTCGCCGGAGCTCCCGGCGACGCTGCACACGGACGAACAGCGACTGCTCCAGGTGCTGCGCAACCTCCTGTCCAACGCGGTGAAGTTCACCGACACCGGCGCGGTCGAGCTCGTCATCCGCCCGGCCGGCGGGGACGTGCCGGACAGCATCCGGGAGCAGCTGCTGGAGGCGGGCTCGCTGCGCGACGCCGACGGTGACGTGATCGCCTTCTCGGTCACGGACACCGGCATCGGCATCGCGGCGAGCAAGATGCGGGTGATCTTCGAGGCGTTCAAGCAGGCGGACGGCACCACCAGCCGTAAGTACGGCGGTACGGGCCTCGGGCTGTCCATCAGCCGGGAGATCGCCCGGCTGCTCGGCGGTGAGATCCACGCGGCGAGCGAGCCGGGCCGTGGCTCCACCTTCACCCTCTACCTCCCGCTCAACACGGGTGAGCTGCCGCCTCAGGGCTATCCGCAGCTCACGCCGGGCACTCATGGCCTGGCCGCGGCGGAGCCGGTGGGCGGCGACCACATGGCCCCGTCGGCGGCCGAGCCCGCGCGCGGTGCGGCCGGGCTCTTCCTGCGCCGCCAGCGCGCCGCGCAGGCGGCGGGGCAGTGGCCCGCGCTGTCCGGGCCGACGGGCGCCGGCCCGGGGGCGCCAGGAGCGGCACCGGCGGCCCAGCCGCCGTCGCTCCCGGAGGAGGGCTCCTGGCTGAACGAACCGTCCGGTGACGCAGAGCAACCGTCGAGCCACGCGTTCGGCAAGGGCTTCGGAGGGACCTTCCACGGCGAGAAGGTGCTGATCGTCGACGACGACATCCGCAATGTGTTCGCGCTCACGAGCGTCCTGGAGCAGCATGGTCTGTCGGTGCTCTACGCGGAGAACGGCCGCGAGGGGATCGAGGTCCTGGAGCAGCACGACGACGTCGTGGTGGTCCTGATGGACATCATGATGCCGGAGATGGACGGCTACGCCACGACGGCGGCGATCCGCAGGATGCCGCAGTTCGCGGGCCTGCCCATCATCGCGCTGACGGCCAAGGCGATGAAGGGCGACCGGGAGAAGAGCATCGACGCCGGGGCTTCCGACTATGTCACCAAGCCGGTCGATACGGATCATCTGCTGACGGTGATGGAGCAGTGGATGCGCGGTGAGTGACGGGTAACCGGACTGTTCCTGACCGCCTGTTGACAGACTGTGGCCGAAGACGTGTGGGAGCACGGGATTCGGGGAACCTTCTGGTCCCCCACCACGTTTCCGCTACGTGCACAGTGACATCGTGGTGACAGGGTGTGGCGACCGGCAGGGTGCGGCTACCATGACCGGCACAAGGACGGGCGGCGCAAGGGAGTCGTCCCCTGGGGCGGCGCCCGGTGCTTCCCCCGGCTCTTCGAGCTGGGGAGACCCCAAGCCGGGACGAGGAGGACGGGGCATGGTTCAGAAGGCCAAGATCCTCCTGGTCGATGACCGGCCGGAAAATCTGCTGGCGCTGGAGGCGATCCTCTCTGCGCTCGATCAGACACTGGTACGGGCATCGTCAGGGGAGGAAGCGCTCAAGGCGCTGCTGACGGACGACTTCGCAGTGATCCTGCTGGATGTCCAGATGCCTGGCATGGACGGTTTCGAGACCGCCGCGCACATCAAGCGGCGGGAGCGGACCCGGGACATCCCGATCATCTTCCTCACCGCCATCAACCACGGCCCGCACCACACCTTCCGCGGGTACGCGGCGGGCGCCGTGGACTACATCTCCAAGCCGTTCGACCCCTGGGTGCTGCGCGCCAAGGTCTCGGTCTTCGTCGAGCTGTACATGAAGAACTGCCAGCTGCGCGAGCAGGCCGCCCTGTTGCGCCTCCAGCTGGAGAGCGGGCAGGGCCGGGCCGGCGTGGCGGCGCCCCAGGAGCCCGCGGGGCTGCTCGCCGAGCTCTCCGCGCGCCTCGCCGCCGTGGAGGAGCAGGCCGAGGCGCTCACCAAGCAGCTCGACGAGTCCGCCGACGCGGCGGCCGTCGCCACCGCTGCCCACCTGGAGCGCAAACTCACCGGCCTGCGGCGGGCGCTGGACGCCCTGGAGCCGGGTACCGGCAGCGGCGCCAGCCCGCTTCCCTCGCCCAGCTGACCCCCTGACGCCGCGTCACCCTCGGCACCGCCGGAGCGCGACACGAATGGGTGAACGCATGGGCGCAGGTGTCCCTCACGTCCGTCGACGGTAACCTCGGCACCATGGCCTCACGTACGTCCGGCAAGGGTTCCCAGAGCACGGCGGGCAACTCGAAGCAGCGCGCCGGGCGCCCCGGGAGCGCCGCCAAGAAGGCGCCCGCGAAGAAGGCGGCGCCGAAGTCCGCGGGCAAGGCACCCGCCAAGAAGGCGGCGGCGCCGCGCAAGGCGCCCGCCAAGAAGGCCGTGGCGAAGAAGGCGGCGCCCAAGCGCGCGCCGTCCGCCACCGGGGGCGTCTACCGCCTCGTCAGGGCTGTATGGCTCGGTGTGGCGCACGCCGTCGGCGCGCTCTTCCGCGGCGTCGGCCGGGGGGCGAAGAACCTCGACCCGGCACACCGCAAGGACGGCCAGGCGCTGCTGCTGCTCGGCCTCGCCCTGATCATCGCCGCGGGGACCTGGTCCAACCTCCAGGGCCCGGTCGGCGAGCTGGTGCAGATGCTGATCACCGGTGCGTTCGGCCGTCTGGACCTCGTCGTCCCGATACTCCTCGGCGTCATCGCGATCCGGCTGATCCGCCATCCGGAACGGCCCGAGGCCAACGGGCGGATCGTGATCGGCCTGTCGGCGCTGGTGATCGGCGTCCTCGGGCAGGTCCACGTGGCCTGCGGGTCGCCGGGCCGGGGCGACGGCGAGGAGGCCCTGCGCAACGCCGGCGGCCTGATCGGCTGGGTCGCCGCCGAGCCCCTGATCGTCACGGTCGGCGAGGTGCTGGCCGTCCCCCTGCTCGTCCTGCTGACCGTCTTCGGCCTGCTGGTGGTCACGGCCACCCCGGTCAACACCATCCCTCAGCGGCTGCGCAGGCTGGGGATCCGGCTCGGGGTGATCGAGCCCCTGCCGGGGGAGTACGAGGCCGAGCCGGAGTATCCGGGGTACGCGGAGTACGACGACGAGTGGCGCGAGGCCCCCGCCCGGCGGCCCCGCCGCGCCGCCGCGGCCCCCGTGGACGTGGAGGGCGCCGAGGAGGAGGCCCTCGGTAAGCGCCGTCGGCCGCGCTCCGTGCAGCCCCCGGCGGACCGGCCGCTGGACGCCATCGACGTGGCCGCCGCGGCCGCCGCCTCGCTGGACGGGGCGGTCCTCCACGGGGTGCAGCCGTCGTCGCTCGTCGCCGGGCTCAGCAGCGGCATCTCCACCGAGCGGGACTCCGGGACGGAGCACGTCCCGCCGGCCGGCGCGGAGCGGTCCGGCGCGGTGCCGGGTGCGCGCGGGACCGGCAGGAAGGCCGCTGCCGGGGCGGGGAAGCCCGCGGGCGTCCCGGACCTCACCAAGGCGGCACCCGAGCCCACACAGGGGCTGCCGGCCCGTGCCGAGCAGCTCCAGCTGTCCGGTGACATCACGTACTCGCTGCCCTCGCTGGACCTGCTGGAGCGCGGTGGCCCGGGGAAGGCCCGCAGTGCGGCCAACGACGCCATAGTGGCCGCGCTGACGAACGTGTTCGCCGAGTTCAAGGTCGACGCGGCCGTCACCGGCTTCACCCGTGGCCCGACGGTCACCCGCTACGAGGTCGAGCTGGGCCCGGCCGTCAAGGTCGAGCGGATCACCGCCCTCGCCAAGAACATCGCCTACGCCGTCGCCAGCCCGGACGTACGGATCATCAGCCCGATCCCCGGCAAGTCCGCGGTCGGCATCGAGATCCCCAACACCGACCGCGAGATGGTCAACCTCGGCGACGTGCTGCGGCTGGCGGACGCCGCCGGGGACGAGCACCCGATGCTCGTCGCGCTGGGCAAGGACGTCGAGGGCGGCTACGTGATGGCCAATCTGACGAAGATGCCGCACATCCTGGTCGCCGGAGCCACCGGCTCCGGAAAGTCGTCCTGCATCAACTGCCTGATCACGTCGGTGATGATCCGGGCGACCCCCGACGACGTGCGCATGGTCCTGATCGACCCCAAGCGCGTCGAACTGACGGCCTACGAGGGCATCCCGCACCTGATCACGCCGATCATCACCAACCCCAAGCGGGCCGCGGAGGCCCTCCAGTGGGTCGTCCGCGAGATGGACCTGCGCTACGACGACCTGGCGGCGTTCGGCTTCCGGCACATCGACGACTTCAACGCGGCCGTGCGCAACGGCAAGGTCAAGCCCCCGGAGGGCAGCGGCCGCGACCTCTCGCCGTACCCGTACCTGCTGGTGATCGTCGACGAGCTCGCGGACCTGATGATGGTCGCCCCGCGGGACGTCGAGGACTCGATCGTCCGCATCACCCAGCTCGCGCGGGCCGCCGGCATCCACCTCGTGCTCGCCACCCAGCGGCCGTCCGTCGACGTCGTCACCGGCCTGATCAAGGCGAACGTGCCCTCCCGGCTCGCCTTCGCCACCTCCTCGCTCGCCGACAGCCGGGTCATCCTCGACCAGCCGGGCGCCGAGAAGCTGATCGGCAAGGGCGACAGCCTCTTCCTGCCGATGGGGGCGGGCAAGCCCGTCCGTATGCAGGGCGCCTTCGTGACGGAGGCGGAGGTCGCGGGAGTCGTCCAGCACTGCAAGGACCAGATGGCGCCCGTCTTCCGCGAGGACGTCACGGTCGGCACCGCGAAGAAGAAGGAGATCGACGAGGACATCGGCGACGACCTGGACCTGCTGTGCCAGGCCGCCGAGCTGGTCGTCTCCACGCAGTTCGGCTCGACCTCGATGCTCCAGCGGAAACTGCGTGTGGGATTCGCGAAGGCGGGCAGACTCATGGATCTGATGGAGTCGCGCAGCATCGTGGGCCCGAGCGAGGGTTCCAAGGCCCGCGATGTGCTGGTCAAGCCGGACGAGCTGGACGCGGTGCTCACGGTGATCCGTGGGGGCGGGGGGTCCTAGCCGGGTCCGGGGGCCGGGTGACGGTGCCGCCTGCCGGAGGCCGGGAAACCCCCGGAAGAGGAGCCGGCCGACCGTTTCCCCCGGCTGTGCGCCGAGTTGAGGAGAGGGGGGCGGGCCGATGTCCCACCATCGGCGTCCGAGAGTCATCTGATGGCGTACAAAGTCCGTCTTTCCGCTTGCCCGATGAATTCGCGTCCCCCCTAGACTGAACCTCCAGCAGGTGGCTACACGCTCGAAAGGCGCTCTCGTGTCCATCGGCAACTCTCCCGCGGACGACGTTCCCGCGGACGACGACCGGCCTTCCATCGGCCAGGCCCTCCAGCAGGCCCGTACCAGCGCAGGACTGACCGTCGAAGAGGTCAGTTCGACCACCCGAGTGCGCATTCCGATCGTCCAGGCCATCGAGCAGGACGACTTCTCGCGCTGCGGTGGCCACGTCTACGCCCGAGGACACATCCGCGTGCTGGCCGGCACCGTCGGCCTGGACCCGGCGGAGCTGCTCGCGCAGTACGCTGCGCAGTACGGCGGGCGCCCCGCGCCGACCCCCGCGGCGCCGCTGTTCGACGCAGAGCGCATCCGGCCGGAGCCCCGGCGGCCCAACTGGACGGCCGCCATGGTCGCCGCGATCGTCGCCGTCGTCGGCTTCGTGGGATTCACCCTTTTCAACGGCGGCACGAAGAGTTCGGGCGACTCGGTCGCCGCCGACTCGCCCTCCGCCAAGCCTCCGGCGTCCCCGAGCGCGAAGGCCCCGCCCGCCAAGCCCGCCGACCCCAAGCCCGAGCAGTCCGAGAGCGCCATCGCGGGCGTCCCCGCCAACATGGTCACCGTCAAGCTCACCGCCCAGAACGGCCAGACCTGGATGTCCGCCAAGGACCACAACGGCAAGCTGATGGAGGAGGGCGTGCTCAAGCAGGGCGACTCCAAGACCTTCACCGACAACAAGCGCATCGACCTGGTGCTGGGCAATGCCGGAGCGGTCCAGCTCTTCGTGAACGGCAAGCAGGTGAAGAACCTGACGGACGACGGCAAGGTCCAGCGGCTGAGCTACACCAGGGGAGACCCGGTCGCGGGCTGAGGCACGGGCCCGGCGGCCCCGCCGGGAGGCCCGCGCAGCGCGAAAAGCGCCGGTGGGAGAGGGCGCGGCGCGCCGCCGGGTGACCATCCTCTCGGTACTCGTCGCCACTCGGCAGCGGATGCGGCCCCGGGACAAAGTAGGCTGAGCCCTATGCCCGAACGCCGTACCGTCGCTCTTGTCACACTTGGCTGCGCCCGTAACGAGGTGGACTCGGAGGAGCTGGCAGGCCGCTTGGCGGCGGATGGCTGGGACCTCGTCGAGGACGCCGCCGACGCCGATGTGGCCGTAGTCAACACCTGTGGTTTCGTCGAGGCCGCCAAGAAGGACTCCGTCGACGCCCTCCTCGAAGCAAACGATCTCAAGACCGCGTCCTCCGACGGCCGTGGCGGCCGCACCCAGGCCGTGGTCGCCGTCGGCTGCATGGCCGAGCGGTACGGCAAGGAGCTGGCCGAGGCGCTGCCCGAGGCCGACGGCGTGCTCGGCTTCGACGACTACGCCGACATCTCCGACCGGCTCCAGACCATCCTCTCCGGCGGCGTCCACGCCTCCCACACCCCGCGCGACCGTCGCAAGCTGCTGCCGATCAGCCCCGCCGAGCGGCAGACCGCCGCGGTGGCGCTGCCCGGTCACGCCCAGGACGGCGGCGAGGCGCCCGCCGAGGAGCCGCCGGCCGACCTCCCGGAGGGCGTCGCCCCGGCCTCCGGCCCGCGCGCGCCGCTGCGCCGCAGGCTCGGCAGCAGCCCCGTCGCCTCGGTCAAGCTCGCCTCCGGCTGCGACCGCCGGTGCTCCTTCTGCGCCATCCCGTCCTTCCGCGGCTCCTTCATCTCCCGCCGTCCCTCCGACGTGCTGGGCGAGACGCGCTGGCTCGCGGAGCAGGGCGTGAAGGAGATCATGCTGGTCTCCGAGAACAACACCTCCTACGGCAAGGACCTGGGCGACATCCGTCTCCTGGAGACGCTGCTGCCGGAGCTCGCGGCCGTGGACGGCCTGGAGCGCGTCCGCGTCAGCTACCTCCAGCCCGCCGAGATGCGGCCGGGCCTGATCGACGTGCTGACGTCGACGGACAAGGTCGCGCCGTACTTCGACCTGTCCTTCCAGCACTCCGCCCCCGGTGTGCTGCGCGCGATGCGCCGCTTCGGCGACACCGACCGCTTCCTGGAACTGCTCGACCAGATCCGCTCCAAGGCCCCGCAGGCGGGCGCCCGCTCCAACTTCATCGTCGGCTTCCCCGGGGAGACCGAGGAGGACGTGGCCGAGCTGGAGCGCTTCCTGTCCGGTGCGCGCCTGGACGCGATCGGCGTCTTCGGCTACTCCGACGAGGACGGCACCGAAGCCGCCACGTACGAGGACAAGCTCGACCCGGAGGTCGTCGCGGAGCGGCTGGAGCGCGTCTCCCGGCTGGCCGAGGAGCTGACCGCGCAGCGCGCGGAGGAGCGACTCGGAGAGACCATGGAAGTACTCGTCGACCGGATCGACGAGGAGGACGGCGTGCTCGGCCGGGCCGCCCACCAGGCGCCCGAGACGGACGGCCAGGTGCGGCTCCTCGCCACCGGCCGGGAGTTCGCTCCCGGCAGCATGGTGGTGGCCAAGGTGGTGGCGACCGAGGGCGTGGATCTCGTCGCCGAGCCCCTGGGCGACGGAGGGTGTACCGAGGAGGCGGCCAGATGACCGGAGTCCCGGCCTCCGCAGCTGGAGGCCATGCCCCGGCTTCCATGAGGCGGCCGGCGAGGTTGTGGAACATCGCCAACATCCTCACCATGGTGCGACTTCTGCTCGTGCCCGGTTTTGTGTTGTTGATGCTCCACAACGGCGGTCATGACCCGGTCTGGCGCTCGTTCGCCTGGGCCGCGTTCGCCGTCGCCATGATCACGGATCTGTTCGACGGCCACCTGGCCCGGATGTACAACCTGGTCACCGACTTCGGCAAGATCGCCGACCCGATCGCCGACAAGGCGATCATGGGCGCGGCGCTGATCTGTCTGTCCGGCCTGGGCGACCTGCCGTGGTGGGTCACCGGCGTGATCCTCTTCCGGGAGGTCGGCATCACGCTGATGCGCTTCTGGGTGATCAAGCACGGGGTCATCCCGGCCAGCCGGGGCGGCAAGATGAAGACGCTCGCCCAGGGCGTGGCCGTGGGGATGTACGTCCTCATGCTCACCGGGCCGTTGGCCACTGCCCGCTTCTGGGTGATGGCCGTGGCCGTGGCGTTGACCGTGCTCACCGGGCTCGACTACGTGCGTCAGGCCGTGGTGCTGCGCAGGGCCGGGCTGGCCGCCCAGCTCGAACGCGCCGGCCGGGACGCCGTGCGATGAGCGCGGCCACGGACGGCGTCCCGGCGACGGCCGCCGCGGTCCTGGCCGCCCTGGAGGAGCGCGGCCTGACGGTCGCGGCCGCCGAATCGCTCACCGGCGGCCTGGTCTCGGCCTGGCTGACAGCGACGCCGGGCGCCTCCCGCTCGGTGCGCGGCTCGGTCACCGCGTACGCCTCCGAGGTGAAGCGCGACGTCCTGGGCGTGGACGGGGAACTGCTCGCCCGGCGCGGGGCCGTCGACCCGGACGTGGCACGGCAGATGGCCGTCGGCGTACGGGCGTTGCTCGGTGCCGACTGGGGCGCGGCCACGACCGGGGTCGCCGGGCCGGAGCCGCAGGACGGCCGGCCGGTCGGTACGGTGTTCGTCGCCGCCGCGGGGCCCGGGGGCCGCTCGGCCGCGCGGGAACTGGCTCTGACCGGTGACCGCTCGCGGATCCGCGAGGAAAGCGTGCGGGCGCTACTGGAACTGCTGCTGAGCGAACTGACGGAAAACGTGGGCGCAAAGGATACGGAACACAACGGGGGGAATTGATGTTTGCAGCCCTGAGTGAACACGACATAGCTCCCCGCACGGCCGGAGCCCGAGGCGGTACGGTGGGGCGTGAAGGATCCGGATTCGCGGTCCAAGGAGGGAGCCACCGATGATTTTGCTCCGTCGCCTGCTGGGTGACGTGCTGCGTCGGCAGCGCCAGCGCCAGGGCCGCACTCTGCGCGAGGTCTCCTCTTCCGCCCGGGTCTCGCTCGGTTACCTCTCCGAGGTCGAGCGGGGGCAGAAGGAGGCGTCCTCCGAGCTTCTCTCCGCAATCTGCGACGCTCTGGACGTACGGATGTCCGAGGTCATGCGCGAGGTGAGTGACGAATTGTCGCTTGCCGAGCTGGCGCAGTCGGCGGCGGCGAGCGAGCCGGTACCCGCGCCGATGCGGCCCATGTTCAATTCGGTGTCCGTGACGTCCGTGACGGGCGTCCCGGGAGAGCGCGTGACGATCAAGGCTCCCGCGGAGGCCGTCGACGTGGTCGCGGCCTGAGGGAGTACGGGACGGCGTTCGTTCAAGAAACGTTTCCCATCGAAGATCCCGGTCAGGAATCTGACCGGGATCTTCGCGTTTCCGGCCTCATCGGTGCCTTTGTGCGATGGTGGAGAAACGGGGGCAATCCGAACCGACTGGACGACTGCCAGCCCGAACAGGAGAAGCGGATGTCTGTTGTGAAGAGCCCGCTGTCCGAGCAGGACCGGAAGATCGTGGGCGATGCCCTTCAGGGCGCCCTGGTCGATCTGGTGGATCTCTCCCTCGTGGCCAAGCAGGTGCACTGGACCGTGGTGGGGCCACGCTTCCGGTCGGTCCACCTCCAGCTGGACGAGGTCGTCGTCAGCGCCCGCGAGCACGCGGACATCGTCGCCGAGCGCGCCTCGGCGCTCGGCGTGGCACCGGACGGGCGGGCTGCGACCGTCGCCGGGACCAGCGGCATCGGCGCGGTGGGCGACGGCTGGAACAAGGACACCGCGGCGGTGCAGACCCTGGTCGACGCCCTGCACGCCGTGATCACCCGGATGCGGGAGCGCATCACGGACACGGCGGACCCGGATCCGGTCACCCAGGACATCCTCATCGGCCTGACCGGGGACCTGGAGAAGCACCACTGGATGTTCCAGGCGGAGAACGCCTGACGCCTCCCGGCGCGGCGGCTCCCCGGTGGATCTTGTGACCGGGTGCGGGTGGTGTCGGCTCCGCACCACCGCTGCGCGGCGGTGTCCTCGGGAGCCGGACGGGGCTCGTCGCGGCTGATGCGGGCGCGCGATTCAGCCCGACGCCCCGCAAGCCCGGCAACGATCCGCCGGACCGGCCTACGAGCTTTCCGCCCCCGCTGGCGTGCGCCGCGCGGGCGCGCTTCCCTGAGGACATGGACGAGCACACCATGGTGCGCCTCACGGACGAGCTGGTGGTGGTCTCGGGCCTCGACCGGACGACGGCCGGCGCCTTCGTCCGGCGGGTGTACCAGGAGGGCACCCACGAGGGCGAGCAGCGGCTGCTCGTCGAACTGCACCAGCGCGACCGCCGGATCACGGAGCTGGAGCGCGAGTTGGATCGCCTGCGCGGCGGCCCGCCCGGCTGACGGGCCCGGCGCCCGGGGCGCGCGTACCGAGCGGCGGAACCGGCCTGGTTCGCGTCATGTGACGGGCCCGGCGCCGGGGGCGCGTACGGCACGTGTACGCCGCCGCTGGTCCCCGGTGCGCTCTGCCCGGCCGGGGGAAGCCGGTCTACCGTCGCCCGAAGGAGGCAGCCATGGTCCGGCGTGACTTCTGGGACGGGATACGGCGCGGTGTCGGCGTACGGCACCGGTCGCGGGGGCCGGCCGGCTGGGCGGCGGCGGTGGTGCTCGGCGGGGCGTGGTGGTGCGCGGCGTTCCGGGTGCTCGCGCAGCCGGAGCGGGCCGGGCCGGTGGAGGGGCTGGTCGTCGCGGGCGGCTGGGGGCTCAGCCTGCTGCCCGTGCACTGTGTGCCCTGGACCCGCCGCCCGCCGCGGGGCCCGGTGCGTCGGCTGGTCGCCCGGGTGTGGCGGGGCGCGGGGGACCGCTGACGGCGTCCGGCCGCTTCACTCGTCCGGGTCAATGCGCGGGGCCGGCTGGCAGCGGGGGCACCAGTAGGTGGGGCGCTCCTGTCCGGGCGGCCCCTGAGCGGCGGAGCGCAGGAGCGTGCCACAGCGGCGGCAGGGGTCGTCGGCACGCCCGTACACCCACAGCTGCCGGCCGGGGCGGTGGTCGGCGGTCGTGATGCGCGCGGGCCGGGCCTTGTTGGCCTCCAGGAACTTCTTTGCGAGCGCCGGCAGCCGCTCCGGGGCGGGGACGCGGGAGACGGGGAGCCACGGCGAGATCCTCAGGACGAAGCACAGCTCGGATTTGTAGACATTGCCGATCCCGGCGAGGTTGCGCTGGTCGAGCAGCGCCTCACCGACGGCGCGCGCGGGATCGGCGAGGAGCCTTCGCAGCGCCTCCTGCGGGTCCCAGCCGGGGCCCAGGAGGTCCGGGCCGAGGTGACCGACGGCGGAGGGCTCGTCGGCGGTGCGCAGCAGCTCCAGGACGGGGAGACGGTAGCCCACCGCCGTGTGGTCGGCGTTGGCCAGCACGGCGCGGATCTGGTGCCGCGCGCCGCGCCAGACGTGCCCGGGGGCGTAGACCCGCCAGGCGCCGTCCATCTGCAGGTGCGAGTGGAGGGTGAGGCCGCCCTCGACGCGCGTGAGCAGGTGCTTGCCGCGCGGCACGACCTCGATGACGCGACGGCCGGTGAGGTCGACGGTGGCGAGCTTGGGCACGCGCAGGTCGGAGCGGGTGAGCGGGCGGTCCGCGAGGGCCTGGTGCAGGGTGCGGGCGGTGCGCCAGACCGTGTCTCCTTCGGGCATGCCGCCCATGATGCCGTCACCGGCCCCGGCCGGGCGTGGCGACCCGGTCAGGGCGCGCGCAGCCGCAGCCCGCGCGGTGTGGCGTGGAAGCCCGCCGTCTCCAGCAGCGCCCCCAAGGGGGACGAGAGCGCGGAAGAGCCGTTGACGCGCTCGACGGTGACGGTGCCCAGCGCGCCCGCGCGTGCCGCTTCGGCCAGGGCCGTCGCGGCCTCGGCCAGCCCCGGGTCGTCGGGGCCCGCCGCCTCGGCACCCTCCTCCTGGGGCCACGCCAGCAGGGTCTTGCCGCCGCGCTCCACATAGAGCGTCAGCGCACCGTCGACGAGCACGACCAGTGAGCCGGCCTTGCGCCCGGGCTTGTGGGTCGAGCCGGCGGGCGGCTCGGGCCAGGGGAGTGCGGCGCCGTACGCGTTGGCGGGGTCGGCGGCGGCGAGGACCACCGCCCGTCGGCGCGCGCCCTTACGGGCGGCGGCCGCGTCACCCCACGGGGCCTCGGGGGTGTCACCGCCCGCCCGCTCGCGTGCCGTGCCGATGGCTCGCAGCCGGTCGACCGCGCCCTCCATAGCGAACTGCGCGGCACCCAGGCCCTCGACGACGTAACCGCGGCGGGCCTGACCGCTCTCCTCGAAGGCGGACAGTACGCGATAGGCGGCGGAGAAGCCGCCCTCCACGCCCTCGGCCGCCACCGCTCCCCGCGTCACCACGCCGTGCCGGTCGAGGAGCGTACGGGCGAGGGCGTGGGCCCGGTGCGTCGGCTCCGGCTCGCGCGGGGGCAGCAGGGACCAGCGGCCCGCCACCGTGGGAGGCCCGCTGCGGGACGCCGTGGGGGCCGTCGCGAGGGCCACCCGGCCGGTGAAGGAGCCGTAACGCCCGCGCGGCGCGGCGCGCTTGGCGCGGTGCGCGGTGGAACCCGCCGTCCTGCCCGAGCCCAGGAGAGCCCGGAGCGGGGCGAGGGTGTCGTTCGTGAGCCGGCCGGACCAGGCGAGGTCCCACACGGCTTCGGCGATCTGCGGGTCCGTGCCGCCCGGGTCCACCGTCCGCACCCGGTCGGCGATCTGACGGAAGAACAGGCCGTAACCACCCGACAGGGCGTCGAGCACGGCCTGGTGCACGGGGGAGAGCTCCAGCGGGTGCGGCGCCGGCAGCAGCAGGGGCGCGGCGTCCGCGAGCAGCAGCGAGACCCAGCCGTCCTTGCCCGGCAGGGCACCCGCGCCGGCCCACACGACGTCACCGGCGGCGGTGAGCTCGTCGAGCATCGTGGGGGAGAAGTCCGACACCCGGGCGGGCAGCACCAGCTTCTCCAGGGCGGAGGCCGGTACCGGCGCGCCCTGCAACTGCTCGATCGTGCGCACCAGTCCGTCGGCACCGCGCAGGCTGTGCGTGCCGACGTGCTGCCACTGGGGCAGGAACGCGGCCAGCGTCCGGGGCGGCACCGGCTCCAGCTCGTGCCGGAGCGCCGCGAGCGAGCGGCGCCGCAGCCGCCTCAGGACCGTGGCGTCGCACCACTCCTGGCCGATGCCGGACGGGTGGAACTCGCCTTGGACGACACGGCCGTTCGCCGCGAGCCGCTGCAACGCGCCGTCGGTGACGGCCGGGCCGAGTCCGAAGCGGGCGGCCGCCTGCGCGGAGGTGAACGGGCCGTGCGTGCGGGCGAAGCGGGCGAGGAGGTCGCCGAGCGGATCCTTGACCGGCTCCGTGAACGCCTCGGGAACGCCGACCGGCAGCGCTGTGCCCAAGGCGTCCCGCAGCCGCCCGGCGTCCTCGACGGCCGCCCAGTGGTCCTGTGCGGCGATCCGGACGCGGATCGCCCGGCGCGCGCCCGCCAGTTCCTCCACCCACTGCGGCTCGGCGCCCCGCGCGGCCAGCTCGGGCCCGGTGAGCGGGCCGAGGATCCGCAGCAGGTCGGCCACGCTCTCGGCGTCCTTGGCCCGGCGGTCCTCGGTCAGCCACTGGAGCTCGCGCTCCAGCTCGGTGAGGACGTCCGGGTCGAGCAGCTCGCGCAGTTCGGCCTGGCCCAGCAGCTCGGCGAGGAGCCGCGAGTCCAGCGAGAGGGCCGCGGCCCGGCGCTCCGCGAGCGGGGAGTCGCCCTCGTAGAGGAACTGCGCCACGTAGCCGAACAGCAGCGAGCGGGCGAACGGGGAGGGCTCCGCGGTGGTCACCTCCACCAGCCGGACGCGGCGGGCCTCGATGTCGCCCATCAGCTCCGTCAGGCCGGGCACGTCGAACACGTCCTGAAGGCACTCGCGGACGGCCTCCAGGATGATCGGGAATGACCCGAACTCCCCGGCGACCTGGAGCAGCTGGGAGGCCCGCTGCCGCTGCTGCCACAGCGGGGTGCGCTTGCCCGGGCTGCGGCGGGGCAGCAGCAGGGCGCGGGCGGCGCACTCGCGGAACCGGGAGGCGAACAGCGCGGAGCCGCCCACCTGACCGGTCACGACCTGGCTGATCTCGCCCTTGTCGAAGGTGACGTCGGCGGCGCCCACCGGAGAACGGTCGGCGTCGTACTCCATGCCGCGCAGGGACGGGTCGGCGTCGAGCAGGCCGAGGTCCATCAGCTCGGCGTCGGGCAGGCGCAGCACGATGCCGTCGTCGGCGTGCATCACCTGGGCATCCATGCCGTACCGCTCCGTCAGCCGCGCGCCCAGGGCCAGCGCCCAAGGGGCGTGCACCTGGGCGCCGAACGGCGAGTGGACGACGACGCGCCAGTCGCCCAGCTCGTCACGGAACCGCTCCACGACGACGGTCCGGTCGTCCGGCACGTGCCCGCAGATCTCGCGCTGCTCGGCGAGATAGGACAGGACGTTCTCCGCGGCCCAGGTGTCCAGGCCCGCCGCGGTGAGCCGCTCGCGGGCCGCCTCGGGCGCCAGGCCGCCGACCTCGCGCAGGAACGCGCCGAGCGCGCGGCCCAGTTCGAGCGGGCGGCCCAGCTGGTCGCCCTTCCAGAACGGCAGCCGGCCGGGGACGCCCGGCGCGGGGCTCACCAGGACCCGGTCGCGGGTGATGTCCTCGATCCGCCAGGAGGTGGTGCCGAGGGTGAAGACGTCGCCCACCCGCGACTCGTACACCATCTCCTCGTCCAGCTCCCCGACGCGGCCGCCGCCCTTCTTCGGGTCCGCGCCCGCCAGGAAGACACCGAACAGACCGCGGTCGGGAATGGTGCCGCCCGAGGTGACGGCGAGCCGCTGCGCCCCGGGGCGGCCGGTGACCGTACCGGCCATCCGGTCCCAGACGAGGCGGGGCCGCAACTCGGCGAAGGCGTCGGACGGATAGCGCCCGGCGAGCATGTCCAGCACCGACGTATAGGCGGATTCGGGCAGGGCGGCGAAGGGGGCCGCCCGCCGCACCACGGCCAGCAGCTCCTGCACGTCCCAGGTGTCCATGGACACCATGGCGACGATCTGCTGGGCCAGCACGTCCAGCGGATTGGCGGGGACGCGCAGCGACTCGATGGCCCCCTCGCGCATCCGCTCCGTCACCACGGCCGCCTGCACCAGATCGCCCCGGTACTTCGGGAAGACCACGCCGGTGGAGACCGCGCCGACCTGGTGCCCGGCCCGGCCGACCCGCTGGAGGCCGGAGGCGACCGACGGCGGGGACTCGACCTGCACGACCAGATCGACCGCGCCCATGTCGATGCCCAGCTCCAGGCTGGACGTGGCGACGACGGCAGGGAGGCGGCCCGCCTTGAGATCCTCCTCCACCAGCGCCCGCTGCTCCTTGGAGACCGAGCCGTGGTGCGCGCGGGCGAGCAGCGGCGGTGCGCCCCTGGCGGCGCCGGACTCGGCCATCAGCTCGGCCGGGGAGTGGTGCTCGGGCAGGGGCACGCCCGTGGCGCGCTCGTAGGCGATCTCGTTCAGCCGGTTGCACAACCGCTCCGCCAGACGGCGGGAGTTGGCGAAGACGATGGTCGAGCGATGGGCCTGGACGAGGTCGGCGATGCGCTCCTCGACGTGGGGCCAGATCGACGGCTTCTCCTTGCCGTCGCCGCCCTCCTGGGCGGGCGCACCGCCCAGCTCCCCGAGATCCTCCACCGGGACGACCACCGAGAGGTCGAACTCCTTGCCGGACGGCGGCTGGACGATCTCCACCTTGCGCTGCGGCGAGAGATAGCGGGCCACCTCGTCGACCGGCCGGACGGTCGCGGACAGGCCGATGCGCCGGGCGGGACGGGGAAGGAGGGTGTCGAGGCGCTCCAGGGACAGGGCCAGGTGCGCGCCGCGCTTGGTGCCCGCGACCGCGTGCACCTCGTCCAGGATGACCGTCTCCACCCCGGCGAGGGCGTCCCGCGCGGCGGACGTGAGCATCAGGAACAGCGATTCGGGAGTGGTGATCAGGATGTCCGGCGGCCTGTTGATCATCGCCCGCCGCTCGGTGGCCGGGGTGTCACCGGAGCGGATGCCCACCCGGATCTCCGGCTCGGGCACCCCCAGCCGGACGGACTCCTGCCGGATCCCCGTGAGCGGACTGCGCAGATTCCGCTCGACGTCGACGGCGAGGGCCTTGAGCGGGGACACATAGAGCACCCGGCAGCGTTTCTTCGCCTCCGCGGGCGGCGGTGTGCTCGCCAGCCGGTCGAGGGAGGCGAGGAAGGCGGCCAGCGTCTTGCCGGAGCCCGTCGGGGCCACCACGAGCACGTCGGAGCCCTCGCCGATCGCCCGCCAGGCACCGCTCTGTGCCGTCGTGGGCGCCGTGAACGCCCCCGTGAACCAGGCACGTGTCGCGGGGGAGAACCCCGCGAGGGCCCCCGCCGGGTCGCCCACCGCTTCGGCCGCTCGGCCGGCCGCACTGTCGTCCGCCATGCCCACCATCGTGCACCGCACCACTGACAACGGCCCGGATCCGCAGGTCAGTGCTGTCAGGAGCGAAGTGGGAGCGAGTGCTGGGTCACAACGTCCGGCCGTAGGCGCGCAGGGTCAGCAGCGCGGAGATGGTCACCATCGGCCGGGACTCCAGCCTCGTGCTCGGCGCCCACTCCCGCCACCGGATCGGCCAGCCGCCGTCCTCCTCCTGGGAAGCGGCGAGGAAGTCCAGCGACCGGTCCAGCTCGCTGTCGGAGAACCAGCGGCGGGCCAGCGAGCCCGGGGTCCGGGCGAAGTCGTACGCGAAGTGGTGCTCGCCCGGGGCGTAGCCGTCCGGGACGGCGGCCTCCGCCGCCCGCGCGGGGTCCAGGAGCGCGAGCCCCTGTTCCCGGACCACCTTGCCCAGCCGCTCCGCCGCCGCCTCGGCGCGCGGACGGTCGGGGGCGCCGTCCAGGAAGGCCACGGCCGCCTCGACCTCGTACGGGTGCGTCTTCGCGCCGGCGCACAGGGTCTCGACCGAGGCCCAGCAGAAGTCGGTGGCCCGGAACAGCCACGCGTGCCACACCTCGTTGCGGTGCAGCAGCCCCACGACAGGGCCGGTCGCGAGCAGGTCGCTCGGAGGGTCGTCCACCACCGGGATCCACGGCGCCGTGGGATAGCCGCGCAGCGAGGGATGCAGGGCGGGCAGGGCGCCGTCCGGGGTGGAGACGGCCGTCAGATAGCGGCAGACGCGCTCTACGCGCCGGTCGCCGCAGCGGCCGATCTCGTCGAGCACGTGCAGCGCGTGCGCGGTGTGCAGCGGCTGGCTCACCGGCCCGCGCAGGTCGGGCTCCAGGGCGTAGCTGTACCCCCCGTCGTCCCCCACGTAGGCCGTGAGGGCGGCTTCGACGGCGTCGGGCCCGCCGTCGAGGAAATGGAACGCGAATCTTCGCTGCTCGAGAACGCGGGCGGTCAGCCAGACGAACTGCTCGGCACGGACTACGGGGGATGCTCCGGATCGGGCCATGGTCCGACCGTAGGGGGGAATGCGCCGCCGGTCAGCGGCTCGTGCCCGGCTGCACTCTCAGGGGCGGGATACTGGTCGCATGCGGTTGACGGTCTTCTGGCAGCGGATGGCGGATTATTTCGGCGCGGCGTACGCCGACTCCTTCGCGCGCGATCATGTGATGTCCGAACTCGGCGGGAGGACCGTGCACGAGGCGCTGGACGCCGGCTGGAACGCCAAGGACGTCTGGCGCGGGGTGTGCAGAGCACTGGAGATCCCCGACGACCGGCGCTGACCACCCGGGGCGATTCACCCCATAGGTCACACTTGCCCCGTGGCAGCAGATGACACCGCTCCGGGAGCGGACCCGCACCCCAGGCCCGACGCCGACGCCCGCATGCCGCGCTGGCTGCCCCGGGCGATGGTGGCGGCGCTCGCCCTCATCGCCTGCTTCCAACTGGCGAGCTGGGCCTTCCACCAGCTCGTCGGCCTGCTGATCAACATCCTGATCGCGTTCTTCCTCGCCCTGGCGGTCGAACCGGCCGTGGCGCGGCTGTCCGCGCGCGGCATGCGGCGCGGGCTCGCGACCGGCCTGGTCCTCCTCGGGATCGCCGTCGCGGTCGCGGGCTTCTTCGCCCTGCTCGGCTCGATGCTCGCCGACCAGATCACGACGATGGTGGAGAACTTCCCCGCCTACGTGGACTCCGTGATCGGCTGGGTCAACCGGACGTTCCACACCGACTTCTCCCGGGTGGAGATCCAGCGGAGCGTGCTGCACTCGGACTGGCTCCAGAAGTACGTGAAGAACAGCGCGGGCGGTGTGCTGGACGTCTCCGCCACCGTCCTCGGCGGGCTGTTCCAGCTGCTGACCGTGGTGCTGTTCTCGTTCTACTTCGCGGCCGACGGGCCCCGGCTGCGCCGTGCCCTGTGCTCAGTCCTGCCGCCGAACCGGCAGGCCGAAGTGCTGCGCGCCTGGGAGCTCGCGGTGGCGAAGACCGGCGGGTACCTCTACTCGCGCGCCCTGATGGCTCTGGTCTCCGGCGTCGCGCACTACGTGCTGCTGGAGATCCTGGGCGTGCCCTACGCCCCGGCGCTCGCGATCTGGGTCGGCTTCGTCTCCCAGTTCATCCCCACCATCGGCACCTACCTGGCGGGCGCCCTGCCCATGCTGATCGCTTTCACCGTGGACCCCTGGTACGCGGTCTGGGTGCTCGGCTTCGTCGTGGTCTACCAGCAGTTCGAGAACTATGTGCTCCAGCCCCGCATCACCGCCAGGACCGTGGACATCCACCCGGCCGTCGCCTTCGGCTCGGTGATCGCGGGCACCGCGCTGCTCGGCGCGGTGGGCGCGCTGATCGCCATCCCGGCGACCGCGACGCTCCAGGGTTTCCTGGGGGCCTACGTGAAGCGGTACGACGTC
Source organism: Streptomyces sp. NPDC051173 (assembly GCF_040689515.1). Taxonomy (NCBI): domain Bacteria; kingdom Bacillati; phylum Actinomycetota; class Actinomycetes; order Kitasatosporales; family Streptomycetaceae; genus Streptomyces; species Streptomyces sp. NPDC051173. Next base: position 54,568 of record NZ_JBFBBD010000028.1, on the reverse strand, counting down.
ACCGACGACCCGCGGGTGCACGGCCGGCGCGCGGACGACGGGCCGCGCTCCTCGGTCCTGGCCCGGCTCCTGCGGGCGCTGCGTGAGCGGTGACCGGGGCGGCGTGGTGCGCTTGACACCAAAATCGAACATCCATTCTCATGAGTGTTCCGGGTCTTCTGGGAGGCGAGTTATCCACAGGCCAGGGGGGACGCCCGGGCCCATTGTCAGTGGCAGGCGTTAGCGTCGTTGACGTGAAGCGATCGACTCAAGCAAACCGGGTGGAACCCATGGCAGGCACCGACCGCGAGAAGGCGCTGGACGCCGCGCTCGCACAGATTGAACGGCAATTCGGCAAGGGCGCCGTGATGCGCCTCGGCGACCGGCCGAACGACCCCATCGAGGTCATCCCCACCGGGTCGACCGCGCTCGACGTGGCCCTCGGCGTCGGCGGGCTGCCCCGCGGCCGTGTCGTGGAGGTGTACGGACCGGAGTCCTCCGGTAAGACCACCCTCACCCTGCACGCCGTGGCCAACGCCCAGAAGGCCGGTGGCACCGTCGCCTTCGTCGACGCGGAGCACGCGCTCGACCCGGAGTACGCCAAGGCGCTGGGCGTCGACACCGACAACCTCATCCTCTCCCAGCCGGACACCGGCGAGCAGGCGCTGGAGATCGTGGACATGCTGGTCCGCTCCGGTGCCCTCGACCTGATCGTCATCGACTCCGTCGCCGCGCTCGTGCCGCGCGCGGAGATCGAGGGCGAGATGGGCGACTCCCACGTCGGCCTCCAGGCGCGACTGATGAGCCAGGCGCTCCGCAAGATCACCAGCGCGCTCAACCAGTCGAAGACCACCGCGATCTTCATCAACCAGCTCCGCGAGAAGATCGGCGTCATGTTCGGCTCGCCGGAGACGACGACCGGTGGCCGGGCCCTGAAGTTCTACGCCTCGGTGCGCCTGGACATCCGCCGCATCGAGACCCTCAAGGACGGCACCGAGGCCGTCGGCAACCGCACCCGCGTGAAGGTCGTCAAGAACAAGGTCGCGCCGCCCTTCAAGCAGGCCGAGTTCGACATCCTCTACGGCCAGGGCATCAGCCGCGAGGGCGGCCTGATCGACATGGGCGTGGAGCACGGCTTCGTCCGCAAGGCCGGCGCCTGGTACACGTACGAGGGCGACCAGCTGGGCCAGGGCAAGGAGAACGCCCGCAACTTCCTCAAGGACAACCCCGACCTCGCCAACGAGATCGAGAAGAAGATCAAGGAGAAGCTGGGCGTCGGCCCCAAGCCCGAGGCCCCGGCGGGCGAGCCCGGCGCGGACGCGGCGGGCACGGCCGAGCCGGCCAAGTCGGTCCCGGCCCCGGCGAAGTCCACGGGCAAGGCGGCCAAGGCCACGTCCGCCAAGAGCTGATCCCGTGACACGGCGATCGGAGTATCCGGAGCCGGAGGTCGAAGACCTGCCGGAGCCGGGTGCGGACGACCGGACCGGTGGTGGTGCCCCCTCCTCGTCGAGGGCCGGGGAAGGGACACCACCACGGCCGGAGGAGCGGGCGCGGGCGATCTGTCTGCGCCTGCTCACCGGATCCCCGCGCACCCGCAAGCAGCTCGCGGACGCGCTCGCCAAGCGCGGGATCCCGGCCGAGGTGGCGGAAGAGGTGCTGGCCCGGTTCGAGGACGTGGGCCTGATCGACGACGCGGCGTTCGCCGGCGCGTGGGTGGAGTCCCGGCACCACGGCCGGGGGCTCGCCCGCCGGGCCCTGGCGCGGGAGCTGCGCACCAAGGGGGTGGACTCCGCGGTGATCGACGAAGCGGTCGGGCAGCTCGACTCCGAGCAGGAGGAGCGCACGGCGCGTGAGCTCGTCGAGCGCAAGCTGCGGGCCACGCGCGGCCTGGACCGGGAGAAGCGGCTGCGCCGCCTCGCCGGGATGCTGGCCCGCAAGGGGTACGCGGAGGGCCTGGCCCTGCGCGTCGTGCGCCGGGCCCTGGAGGAGGAAGGCGAGGAAGCGGAGCTGCTGGAGCACTATCTGCCGGACGCCTGAGCCCGGTGGAGCCCGGCGGCCCGGAAGCGCCGGGTCCGGTCATCTCCGGCCCGGCTCCGGCGGTTTGGCCTTGTGCGGTGAGCGGGTTACGCGAGGCATCCGGTTCCGGCCCGGCCTCGCGGTGCGAGTGGTGTGAGCGGTGCACGAAGCGTCCCGGGCCCGGTTGCCCCGGTTCCGGCCTGGCCTCGTGCCGTGACGGTGAACGCGGCCTCGGGCGCGCGGCCGCGGGCCTCATCCGCCCCTGCTCGTCTTCGTGCCGTGCAGCGGTGCGTGAAGCGCCCGGTGGGCGCACCGGCCCGCCTCGCGCCGTCAGTGACGCACCGGGAGTCCCGCTGCCCGCCATGCCTGGAAGCCTCCGGCCAGGTCCGTGGCGTGGTGGAGGCCCAGCAGGCGCAGGGATGCCGCGGCGAGGCTGGAGGCATAGCCCTCGTCGCAGATCACGACCACGCGGAGATCGTGCCCCGTGGCCTCGGCCGCCCGGTGTTCGCTCAACGGGTCGAGCCGCCACTCCAGTTCATTGCGCTCCACGACCAGCGCCCCGGGGACGGTCCCGTCACGCTGCCGCAGCGCCGCGTAGCGGATGTCGACCAGCAGCCCGCCATCGGCCTGGACTGCAGCCGCCTCCACGGGCCCGAGCCGGTCCAGGCCCGCACGGGCGGCGGCCAGCAGCTCCTCGACCCTCATGCCCACTCCTGCGGCCACTCGACCTGCTCCAGCCGCAGCACCGGTCCGGTACGGCTGTAGCGCCGCATCATCGGCAGCGGCGGGTGGTAGGCGTGCACGGAGATTGCGTGCCCGGTCCGCGAGGTGTTGAACACCTGGTGCACATGGTGCGGGCCGAAGGCCCGGCCCTGCCCCTCGGAGAGTTGTCGTTCGCGGTCGACGCCGTCGGACAGTTCCAGCACTTTCCAGCCCTCCGCGGGCAGTTGGGCGGCGAGCGACTGCTCGGTCAGTCCGCCCGCGGCCGTCGCGAAGGCGCCGTGCGAACCGCCGTGGTCGTGCCAGCCGGTCCCGGCTCCCGGCGGCCAGCCGATGAGCCATGCCTCGCTGCCGCCCGGCCCCGGCAGCCGCATCCAGGTGCGGCCCTCGGGATCGAGCGGGAGCGAGGCGACCAGCGCGGTGTCGGCGGCCGTGCTGCGGGCGAAGTCGAGGAGTTCGGCCCCGGAGGGCGCCGCGGACGTGTCCGCGGGGGAGGCGACGGCTGACGTGTGCCGGGCCGACGGCACGGGTACGGGCAGCGGAAGAAACACAGAAGACCGTCCTGAGTGATCGCGAAGGAGCGCGCGGCAGCACTCGGCGTGGCCACGCGAAGAGGAAGCGGATCAGCAGGACGGACGACAGACGCAGCCCGCGTAGCGGACGAGGTCGAGATGGACCCTCCGCCAGAAACGCACGCCACTGTCAGTCACGTTCCGTAGTCAATCACGGCCGCAGGGACGGGTCAACGGTTGGCCGTGGCCTCACTGGGCGTTCCGTCGGGCTCACCGGCGCGCCCGCCGTCTCGCTCGGCGGTGGCTCCTTCCGGCTCCGCGCTCCCCGGGGCCTGTCCGCGCGCTGTCGGCGAACCGCCCCGTACGGCGTCCGCGCAGGCGTACAGCTCGGCGGGTCGCACCCCCGCCATCGCGGCGACCAGGTGTCCGTCCGGACGCACCATCAGCACGGTGTGCGCGGCCGCCCCCGGATACGCCTCGGCCACCAGCAGCTCCGCCGGCATGGGCAGCGCACCGATCGCCGCCGCGAGCCCCGGCATGAGTCCGGCCCCCAGCCAGTGCCGCCGCTCCCATACGCCCGTGCCGGGCGCGACGAGGACCACCAGCAGGTCGCCGCCCAGCCGGTCCCGGAGCCCGACGGCCGAACCGTCCGGTGCGGTGACCGGAACATCCTCGACCGGATCGCCGGGAGCGGTGGTCACTGTGACGGAGCCCGCGGGCGGGCCGGCCGGTGCCAGGGGAGTGCGGTCGTAGACCGGGGGCGCGGCGAGCGCGCCGCGCCCGAGATGGCCGTCGGTGAGCAACTCGTCGTGGCCGCGCACAGCGCCCGGCATCAGCGCGCGCCGCGCTGTGCGCCACCCCCCCGCGCTCCGTACCGCCGCCAGGGCCCGGTCGGCGGCGCGCAGCCGGGCCACGATCGCCCCGCGGCGTTCCGCCTGGTAGCTGTCGAGCAGGGCCTCCGAGGCGCCCTGGTGCCAGGCGAGGGCGAGCTTCCAGGCGAGGTTCTCGGCGTCCCGCAGGCCCTCGTCGAGTCCCTGGGTGCCGAGTGCCCCGAGCAGATGGGCCGCGTCGCCGGCGAGGAAGGCCCGCCCCGTGCGCATGCGGCGTGTGAGCCGGTGGTGCACGGCGTGCACGCCGGTGTCCAGGAGCTCGTACGGCGGCACCTCGCCGCACCACGTGGACAGCGAGTCGCGGATCAGTGTGAGCAGGGTGTCGGGCGTGACCAGGTCACCGCCCGGCGGCAGCAGCCAGTCGAGCCGCCAGACGCCGTCCGGCAGCGGACGGGCCGTCACTTCACCGCCACGCGGTGGCGACCGGTGCAGCACCGCCTCTCCCGGCCAGGGCAGTTCGGCGCGGAGAGCGGCGACGGCGTGCCGCTCGACGGCCGTACGCCCCGGGAAACGGGCGCCCAGCAATTTGCGTACGGTCGAGCGGGCGCCGTCGCAGCCGACGAGATAACTTCCGCGCCAGTGGCCGCCGTTGCCGCCCCGGGTGTGCGCCGTGATTCCGGCGGAGTCCTGCCGCAGGGTGTCCAGGTGGCCGCCGGGGACGATCCGTACGCCGCTCTCACGGGCGAGTGCCGCCCGCAGCTCCCGCGTCAACGCGTGCTGCGGCATGTGCAGCGGAGCGGGCTCACGGGCCTCCTCCGGAGCCGTCGTGCCCTCTTCCGCGGCCTCCTCGGAGCCGTCGGGCCCCGGGGTCCGGCACGGCTGTGCGAAGGGCACCTGGGCGACCAGGGCGCGGCGGCGCAGGGTCCGCCAGCCGGTCCACCGGGTGCCGTCCACCAGGGAACACCCCAGGCGCTCCAGCATCTCGACGGTGTCCGGGCGCAGTACGGCCGTGCGGGCCGGGCGCCGCTCCTCCTCGCCCCCTCCGTCGGCGAGGGTCTCGTCGAGGACGACGACACGGACCTCGCGGCGGGCCAGGGTGAGCGCGAGTGCGAGACCGACCGGCCCCGCCCCGACGACGATCACCGGATCCACGGCACCGCTCCCTGCGTCCCGCGGCGGCCCGCGGCCGTGCCGGGGGCTCCTCGGTGCGTCACGGCCGTGCGCACCGCTCGGTGCGCACGGAGGCCGGCGGGGGGAACACGGTGCTCGATCACAGAACGTATGCAACCCATTGCGGGTGCTTGCGTCAAGTGATCAGGGCTCTTGTCACGGCGCGCCGGTGCGGGCGCGCCCCGCCGCCGACCGCGGCCGACGGGGCGTCACCCACGCCGTCATGGGCCGGTCTTGGGCCCGTCCGTGCCGGGCGCGCCGGTGGCGCCCGTCGCGCCGAGGCCGGGACCGGCCATGACGGCGGCGCCGGGCGCGGCCATCGGGGGCGGGGTGCCCTTGCGCGAGCGCTTCGTGCGCCGTTCGACCCACGTCGCGACGGAGGACAGCGCCAGACACAGCAGGATGTAGATCGAACCGAACACGATCACCATCGGGATGAAGGCGTAGACGCCGTTCACGGGCGGCCGCTGCTCCGCGAACCGCTTGCCGACGAACAGCAGCTCCTCGTAGACGATGATGTAGCCGAGCGAGGTGTCCTTGAGGGTGACCACGAGCTGGCTGATGATCGACGGCAGCATGGTGCGGACTGCTTGAGGGACGAGCACGTTCGTCATCACCTGCGTCTTGCGCAGACCCAGTGCGTACGCCGCCTCGCCCTGCCCCTTGGGCAGCGCGTTGATCCCGGAGCGGAAGATCTCCGACTGCACCGAACCGTTGTAGAGCGTCAGCCCTATGACCAGCGCCCACATCGGGTCCGAGGTGAAGACGGCCGCCCACAGCAGGAAGATCATGATGAGCAGCGGCATGGCGCGGAACGCCTCGACGGCCACGACGCCCGCCCAGCGCACCGCCTTGTGCTCGGACAGCCGGGCGGCCGTCAGCACCACGCCGAGGACGACCGACAGGGCCGCGGCGATCGCGAAGGTCTCGACGGTCGTCCGCAGGCCGTCGAGGATCTGCCGCTGGGTGCTGGTGTATTCGTAGATGTTCCACAGGTCGCCCTGGAACTGCCCGGTGTCGTTCAGCCGGTAGACGACGAAGGCGATCAGCGCGAGGACGGCGACCGTGGAGAGGATGCCGTAGATCCGGTTGCGGGCCCGCGCCTTGGGACCGGGGACGTCGAAGAGGACACTCGCGCTCATCGGGACACCGCCAGCCGGTTCTCCAGCAGCCGGAACAGGCCGCTGATCGCGAAGGTGATGATGACGTAACAGATGCCGATCCAGAGGAAGATGACGAAGATGTTGTAGCCCGAGTCCGCGTTGAGGGTCTTCTGCACGGAGCCCAGCTCCGTCACGTTGAAGCTCGACGCGATCGCGGTGTTCTTGGCGAGAGCGATCATCAGGCTGCCGAGTGGCGGGACGGCCGTCCGGGTGGCCTGCGGCAGCACGATCTGGCCGAGGGTCTGGGTGAAGGTCATCCCGACGGACCGGGCGGCCTCCGCCTGGCCCACCGGTACGGCGTTGATGCCCGACCTGACGGCCTCGCAGACGAACGCGGAGGTGTAGCCGCCCAGGGCCATGACGGCGAGCCAGAAGGAGTCCCACCCCTTGAGGCCCAGTGCGGGCAGGCCCAGGGTGACGGCGAGGAAGAGCAGCACCAGGGGCGTGTTGAGCAGCAGGGTCACCCAGGTGCCGCCGAATATGCGCAGGGCGGGGACGGGCGAGACGCGGAACGCCGCGATCAGCACGCCCACCACCAGGGCGAGCAGCGCGCTGAGCGCGGTCAGCTCCACGGTGCCGACGAAGCCTTCGCGGAACATCGCGAAGTTGTCCGACAGAACGTTCACGTCAACTCTCCGATCCGCCGCCGGTCAGTAGCGGTCGACCGAGGGCGGGGAGGAGGCCGGGATGCCGGAGAGGCCGAGCGTGGCGTCGTACGCCTTCTTCCAGTCGCCGTTCTTCTCATGGGCCTCGATGGCGTCGTCCACGGCGTCACGCAGCGCCTTGTCGTCCTTCTTCAGGCCGACGCCGTACGGCTCCTTGGAGAACGGATTGCCGACGACCTTCAGCGCGCCCTTGTTCTCCGCCGCGTAGCCCTTGAGGATGGCGTCGTCCGTGGTGACGGCGTCCACCGAGCCGCCCACGAGCTGTTGCACGCACAGCTGGTAGCCCTGCTGCGACATCGCCTCGGCCACGCCGTACTTGGCCTCCTTGATGCGCTTGAGCGGTGTGGAACCCGCCGCGGAGCAGACCTTCTTGCCCTTGAGGTCGTCCGGCCCCTTGATGCTGCTGTCGGCCTTCACCAGCAGGTCCTGGCCGGCGACGTAGTACGGGCCGCCGAAGCCGACCTGCTTCTTGCGCTCGTCGTTGATCGTGTACGTGCCGACGTACAGATCGACGCCTCCCGTGGCGATCTGTGTCTCACGGGCCTCGGAGGGGATGGTCTTGAAGGAGATGTGGTCCTCGTCGAAGCCGAGGTCCGCCGCGATCATCCGGGCTATCTCCACGTCGAAACCGGAACGCTTCTTGGTGCTGGGGTTCTCGAATCCGAGACCGGGCTGGTCGGCCTTGGTGCCGATGGTGATCTTCTTGCCCTTGATCTTCTCGAAGACGGGCGAACCCTTCACGTCCGCCGCGGTGTTCACCTTGTAGGTCGGGGCGGCGGGCGCCGACTGCCCGCCGCCCTTGTCGTCCGGGCTGCCGGATTTGCCGCAGGCGGACGCGGCGAGCGCCAGCACCACGGTGGCCGCTGCGGCGGTTTTGCGGAGCTTCATGGTGAACATCCTTTGCGTCTGCGGGCGTTGTCGTGAGGGAGTGCGGCGCCGACGTGGTCACCGCGGGGGAAGGCCGCAGCGGCCGATGCGATGGGGCGTGCGGTGAGCGGACGTCAGGCGCACGGGGCGGGTGCGGATCAGTGGTGGAGGATCTTCGACAGGAAGTCCTTCGCCCGGTCGCTCCGCGGATTGCTGAAGAACTGGTCCGGCCGGGCCTCCTCGACGATCCGGCCGTCCGCCATGAAGACCACGCGGTTGGCCGCCGATCGCGCGAAGCCCATCTCGTGGGTGACGACGATCATGGTCATGCCGTCCCGTGCGAGCTGCTGCATGACCTCCAGCACCTCGTTGATCATCTCCGGGTCGAGCGCCGACGTCGGCTCGTCGAAGAGCATCAGCTTCGGTTCCATGGCGAGCGCGCGGGCGATCGCCACGCGCTGCTGCTGGCCGCCGGAGAGCTGCGCGGGGTACTTGTCGGCCTGGGCGCCCACGCCCACGCGGTCGAGCAGGCCGCGCGCCTTCTTCTCGGCCGTCCTCCGGTCCGTCCGGCGGACCTTGACCTGGCCCAGCGTCACATTCTCCAGCACCGTCTTGTGGGCGAAGAGGTTGAAGGACTGGAAGACCATGCCGACGTCGGCGCGCAGCCGCGCCAGCTCCTTGCCCTCCTGGGGCAGCGGCCGGCCGTCGATGGTGATCGAGCCGGAGTCGGTCGTCTCCAGCCGGTTGATCGTGCGGCACAGGGTGGACTTCCCGGACCCCGACGGCCCGATGACGACGACGACTTCACCGCGTGCGACGGACAGATCGATGTCCTGGAGGACATGCAGGGCGCCGAAGTGCTTGTTGACGCTGTTCAGGACGACCAGTGCGTCCGGGGGAGCCGCAGCGGCCGCCGCGGCATCGGTCACCGATACTTCGCTCATCGGCGTTCCTCGCTCCATCCTCCTCGGTTGGGGAGGACCCTAATCAGCGGGAACGACCAGCGTCATTACATCTGAGCTGAAATTGAGCATAACGATCCGGCGGCAAAGGGACACTCCGCGTGAAGGGGGCGCGGGGAGCGCACGCGGGGGAGTGCGGGCGTACCGGGTGGGTAACGGAAGCTCCTTCACCCCCGCAACCCTCTTGACGGGGTGGGCGTCCATCAGCGTGGATGCGGTGTTGCGACACCACGGCCGGACGGAGGGCGCGGATTGAGACTGCTGCTCGTGGAGGACGACGACCATGTCGCCGCTGCCCTGTCCGCGGTGCTGGCCCGGCACGGATTTGACGTCACCCACGCCCGCAGCGGCGAAGAGGCCCTCCAGGCGCTGCTGCCCGCCGGGGGCGTGCCCTTCGCCGTCGTCCTGCTCGACCTCGGCCTGCCCGACCAGGACGGCTTCGAGGTCTGCGGCAGGATCCGCAAGCGCACCGCCACCCCCGTCATCATGGTCACCGCCCGCGCCGACACCCGCTCCAAGATCCACGGTCTCAACCTCGGTGCCGACGACTATGTGGTGAAGCCCTACGACACCGGCGAACTCCTCGCGCGCATCCACGCCGTCGCCCGGCGCACCCCGCCCGCCGAGGACGGCGCCGAGGACACCCGCGACCCCGACGGTCCGCGGGCGCTGCACCTGGGCGCCCTGACCGTCGAGCTCCCCAACCGGGAGGTGTCCGTCAGCGGCACCCCCGTCCCGCTCACCCGCAAGGAATTCGACCTGCTGGCGCTGCTCGCCCAGCGCCCCGGTGTCGTCTTCCGCCGCGAGCAGATCATCAGCGAGGTGTGGCGCACCAGTTGGGAGGGCACCGGACGCACCCTTGAGGTGCACATCGCCTCGCTCCGCTCCAAGCTCGGCATGCCCGCCCTCATCGAGACGGTCCGCGGCGTCGGCTACAAAATCGTCGTCCCGGCCGCGTGACGGCCGTACGAGACCGTGCGCACCCGACTCCTCCCGCTGCTCATCGTCCTGCTGGCCGGAGTGCTGCTGGCGCTGGGCTTCCCGCTCGCCGCGAGCATCGCCGCCGCCGAGCAGCAGCGGCTGGTCGTCGACCGCATCGACGACACCGCGCGCTTCGCCTCCCTCGCGCAGTACGTCACCGCCCGCCCGTTCGACCCGGAGGCCGGCAACGACGAACGGCTCGGCACCCTGCGCACCGAACTGGTCCGGTACGAGGGCCTGTACGGCATCCGCGTCGGCATCTTCTACCGTGACCGCCGGGCCATGGCCGTCGCTCCCGCCGACTGGCCCGTACCCGACCAGGGCGAGGGGCAGCGGGCGTTCCAGGAGGCACTGGCCGGGCGGCGCAGCCACGACCCCGGGCAGGTGTGGCCCTTCCAGCGCCGCCGGCTGACCGTTGCCTCACCCGTCATCCGTGACGGTGACGTCATCGCCGTGGTCGTCACGGACTCGCCCACCGGTCGGCTGCGGTCCCGCATCCTGCACTCGTGGCTGCTGCTCGGGGCGGGCGAGACCGCGGCCATGCTGCTCGCCGTCGCGGCCGCCTTCCGGCTCACCGGCTGGGTGCTGCGGCCCGTACGGACCCTCGACACCGCCACGCACGGCATAGCCACGGGGCGGATGAACTCCCGCGTGGCGGTGGACAGCGGACCGCCCGAACTGCGGCGGCTGGCCCGTTCGTTCAACGAGATGGCCGACCACGTCGAAGAGATCCTGGAGCAGCAGCGCGCCTTCGTCGCCGACGCCTCGCACCAGCTGCGCAACCCGCTCTCGGCCCTGCTGCTGCGCATCGACCTGCTCGCGCTCGACCTGCCCGAAGGGCATGAGGAGGTCGCCTCCGTGCGGGCCGAGGGCGGGCGGCTGGCCCGGGTCCTCGACGACCTGCTGGGCCTCGCGCTGGCCGAGCACGCCTCGGCGGACCTCCAACTGGCCGACATCGCCGAGATCGTCACCGACCGGGTGGGCGCCTGGTCGCCGGTGGCCGACCGTGAGCGGGTCGCCCTCGCGTACAGCGGGCCGTCCGCCACGACCGGCTGGGCCGACCCGGTGGCACTCTCCAGCGCGCTCGACGCCGTGGTGGACAACGCCCTGAAGTTCACCCCGGCCGGCGCCGCCGTGGACGTCGGTGTCGCGGTCGACGGCGACACCGTGGCCATCACCGTCGCCGACGGCGGTCCCGGGCTGACCGAGGAGGAACTGACCCGGATCGGTGACCGGTTCTGGCGCAGCAACCGCCATCAGAACGTCGACGGGTCCGGCCTCGGCCTGTCCATCTCCCGCGCCCTCCTCGCCGCGGGCGGTGCCACGCTCTCGTACGCCCCGAACACCCCGCACGGCCTGCGGGCGGTGATCCGCGTGCCGCGCGACCGTGCCGCCGACGGGGCGGCAAGGGCCGGTGATTCGCTCCGGCGAACGATCGGCGGCCGGGGGAGAGCGGCTAGGGCCTGTCCGGCGGATCTTGTGGTCGGTGCTGCGGGTGACGTCGTCTGCGCACCACCGCTGCGCGGCGGTGTCCTCAAGCGCCGGACGGGCTGGATGTGGTTGATGTGGACGCGCAATTCAGCCCGTTGGGGGCACCTCTGGGGGCACCCCCGGACGGAGTCCGGGGGAGGTAGCTGGGGGAGGCAACGGGCCCGCAGACTGGCAAAGATCCGCCGGAGGCCTAAGGCTTGACCGAAAGGTAGTACCGCCGGGCGCCCGTGTGCAGATCCAGGGGGTCGGTGTAAATCGCCGTACGGAGGTCCACTTTCTGCGCCGCGTGCACCTTCTGTCCTATGCGGTCGCGACTATTCATGACGGACCGGGTGACGCTCTCCGCGAGACCGGTGTCCGCGTGGTCCATCGTGATGAGGAGATTCGCGACCGCGATCGTCTTCACCGCCTGGCCGGCGTGCAGTTCCGGATACGCGTCCGCCGGCATGACGGCCGCTCTGTAGTAACGCGTCTCCGGACCGAGCGCGTGCAGTGGCTCTATGAGGTCGCCCAGCTGGACGAGCCGGATCGACAGGCGGCGGCCGAGGCTCTGCACGGCGTTGGTGGGCAGTCCGCCCGACCAGAAGAACGCGTCGATCCGCCCCTGCTCCAGCAGCGCCGGCATCCGGTCGATCCCCACGCGGACGGGCGCGATGTCCCTGTCGAAATCGAGTCCCGCGGCCTTGAGCAGTCTCCTGGTGATCAGCTGCACGCCGGACTCGTCCGTGCCGACGCCGATCCGCATCCCCTTGAGGTCCCGCGCCGACTGCACCCGTGAATCCTTCTGGACCACCAGCTGGATGTAGTCGTCGTACAGCCGCGCGCAGGCCCGCAGTCCCGCCCAGCCGGGCTCCCGCCGGTCCCGGTAGGTGGCGACGGCGTCGGCGGCGGCCAGGGTGAAGTCGGCCTTGCCCGATGTGAGCTGCCTGAGGTTGTCCAGCGACCCCTGGCTGCGCCGCAGCCGCACCTCCAGGGCGGGCATGTCCCGCCCGAGATCCTCCTTCAGGAGGTCGCCGTACTTCGCGTACACCCCGGTCGGCACCCCGGTCGCGAACGACATCCGGCCGCTCGGCGACGACGAGCCGTGCAGCGACACCAGCCACCACGCCAGCAGGGCGAGCACGGCGGTGGCCGCCACGCCCGTCTGCAGGGCGCGGCGGCGGCCGGGGCGCGGGAGCCGGAGAGTCATGGGCGGATCCTGCCAGGCCCGGCAGGGCTTCGGCAGAGGGCGGACGGAGTCGGTACCGCGCCCCGGTGAGCCGACGGGCTACGACCGCCGACGGGGCTTGCCACGCTTGGGAGCGCCCGAACCGCCACGCGGGTTCTTGCCGCCCTTGGCGCCGCCGGAACCGCCACGCGTGCTCTTCCCGGCCGACTTGGCGGCCGCGGGCTTGCGCTGCGCCCCGCCCGCGGCCGGACGCTTCTGCTTCGGCTGCGCGGAGGCCAGGGGACGGCCCCGTGTGCTGTTGACGGTCCGCCCGCGCACGATCCCGATGAAGTGATCCACCAGGTCGGTGGTCTCCTCCTGCGGCCAGGACAGCGCGACGCGCGACTCGGGGGCGTCCGTGACCGGCCGGTACGTAAGGTCCTTGCGGTGGTGCAGGCGGGCGAGCGACTGCGGGACGACGAGCACGCCCACCCCGGCCGCCACCAGCTCGACGGCGTCCGCCGTCGTGGCGGGGCGCTCGATCGCGGGCCGCCCCGGAAGCCGTTCCCAGCCGAGGGTGTCGTCGAGGGGGTGCAGCACGACCTCGTCGGCCAGCTCCTCGGTGGACACCTCCTCCACCGCCGCCACGACGTGGTCCTTGGGGATGACCACGACCGTCGTCTCGGTGTACAGGGGGATCGCGCTGAGGTCGTCCCGGTCGACCGGCAGCCGTACGAAACCCGCGTCGGCGCCGCGGCCGCGCAGCAGCTCGCACGCTTCGGCCGCGGGCACCGCGACCAGAGTGAGTGGGATTTCGGGCAGCCGCTCGTTCCAGATCCGCACCCACTTCGTGGGCGTCACCCCCGGAACGTAGGCGAGCCGGAACGAAGGGGATACATCCGAGCCTGTCACTCCGCAAGGTTAGCCGCTCGTGGTCGGAGGTAGCGCACATGCTCGATACCCTTGAACCATGAAGTCGCACCAGACCACCCAGACGATGAAGCCCGCCACCGCGGCGAAGAAGCTGGGTGTGTACCTCGAGGCCACCCCCGCCGAGTTCCAGGAGGGTGTCGTCACGCGCGCCGAACTGAACGCACTGCAGACCGAGCCGCCCCAGTGGCTGGTGGAACTGCGCCGCAACGGCCCGCACCCCCGTCCGGTGGTCGCGGCGAAGCTGGGCGTCTCCATCTCGGGCCTCGCGCGCGGCGGAGTCACCGAGGCCCTCACCACCGAGCAGATCGACGCGCTGAAGAACGACAGCCCCGAGTGGCTGCAGCGCGAGCGCGCCACCCAGGCCGAGGTCCGCAAGGAAGCGGTGCGCGTCAAGGAGAAGAACGCGGAACGCGCCGACCAGTCCCGTCAGCCGCGTTCCTGACCTTTGGCAGGAGCTTCTCCGGGGCCCCCTTACCCTTGAGGAATGACCAGCAGCGGTGACCGGAGCCAGGCAGTGGACGTCAAGGGAACATACGAGGTGCGCACCTACGGGTCGTAGCTTTCACAAACGCGCGCACAGCCGCTGACGCTGGAGCCAGTGGTCGTCCGGCCGGTTGTGATCTGTAGAGGTTCCCGCCTTTGTCTGTCAGGGCCGGGAATCATCGGACAGAATGGCAGGGCGATGGACCTGACGACCAGCATTCCGGTTCCCACCGGATACTCCCCTTTCGCGCATCTCACCGCGCCCAACTCCGCCCTCTACCGGCGGACGATGCGGACGTTCCTCCTCGCGAAGGAGCGGTTCGCGGTGCATTTGCGCCCCGAGGACGTGCACGCGGCTCTGCCTGCCGCTGAGCGTCCGGCCGAGCTCGACACCGTGGTCAAGGCGCTCGACAGCCTTGTCGAGTGGGGGAATCTGCGCGCCGACCCGGACACCGCCCGGGTCACCGCCGTCGAGGACTTCTACCGCAAGCGGTTCGTCTATCAGCTCACCCAGGCGGGAGAAGCGGCGGAGGAAGCGCTTGCCGCCTACGACGAGGCGCTCGGCAGGCGCGGTGCGCTGCAGGCGGTGGCCTTGCACGACATCGTCACACAGCTGCGCGCCCTGCTCGTCCTGGGAGCGGGGCCCGAAGAGCCAGGACCCGACCCGGCCAAGACGTATCTGGCACTCGACGCGCTGAGCAGCCGGTTCGCGGCCCTGGCCGAGAACGCCCGGGCCTTCATGGGCTCCCTCCAGCGCACCATCGACCTGCACGACGTCGAGGAGGAGGTCTTCCTCGCCTACAAGGACCGGCTCATCCAGTATCTGGAGCGGTTCATCCAGGACCTGATCACTCTCGGCGGACGCATCGCCCAGCTGATCCTGGAACTGGAGGACGGCGGGGTGATCGCACCGCTGCTTCGGACCGCCGCCGCACGCGAGGCCGCCGATGCCGCACCGGAGGAGGCGGAGCACGCCGAGCGGGAGGCGTGTGCCCGGTGGACGGGGCGATGGGACGGGCTTGCCGCCTGGTTCATCAGCAGGGACGGGCACGAGTCGCAGGCCCGGCTGCTGCGCGGCCGGGCTCTCGGGGCGATTCCCCAGCTCCTGGCGGTCGTGCGGTCGCTGAACGAGCGGCGAGCGGGTCGCTCCGACCGGTCCGCCGACTTCCGTACGCTCGCCCGCTGGTTCGCCGAGGCACCCGACGACGACGCCCGGCACCGCCTGTGGCGCACCGCTTTCGGGCTCAACCCCGCCCGTCATCTCACCGTCGACGCCGACACCCTCGCCGCCCGCGGGGCCCGTCCGGTCCCCGCCGCCACCCCATGGGCCGAGGCCGAACCGCTCCGCATCAGCCCGCAGCTGCGCCGCACCGGCAGCTATGAGCGGCGTGGCAAGCCCCGCAAGGTCGAGGACCGCTCCGCGGCGCGCCGCCATCTCGCCGAGATCGCCGCCAAGCAGGCCGCCGAGATCGCCGCCGCACGCGCGCGGCTCGCCACCGACGGCACCACCCGCCTCTCCGCGCTCGGCGAGCTCGACCCACTCGCCTTCGGCCTCTTCCTCCAGCTCCTCGGTGACGCCCTCGCCACCTGGCGGCCCGGCATGACGCACACCACCGCCACCAGCAACGACGGTTCCATGGAGATCCGCCTGTCGGCGCTCGGCGACGGCACGACCGCCGAGATCACCACCCCCGGTGGTGTCTTCCGGGGCCCCGACCACACCGTCGAGATCATCGACCTGACGGAAAGGGACAGCAGGCCATGAGCACTCCGCCCGCCGCGGTGCTGGACGGGCAGCACCCCGCCGAGCTGCGCAAGGCGGCCCGGGCCCTCCTCAAGGAGCCTCTGCTGCTCGCACACGGCCCGCACGCCGACGACTTCCGGCTCGTCCGCCGGCACGCCTCGGAACTGCGCGAGTGGTTCGACCGCAACACCGGCTGGTCCCTCCAGGTGGACGCCGAGGCCGCCCGGCTGCGGAAGATCCCCGGCGCCCTCACCGGCCCGACGCACCCTGCCCGTGACGTCAGCCGGACCGGAGCCCCCTTCACCCGTCGTCGCTATGTGCTGCTCTGCCTCGCCCTCGCCGCCCTTGAGCGGGGCGAGGCGCAGATCGCGCTCGGCCGCCTCGCCGACCAAGTCGTCCTGGACGCGGCCGACCCCCGACTGGCGGCCGCCGGAATCCACTTCACCCTGGACCGCCGCGACGAGCGTCTCGATCTCGCCGCCGTCGTACGGCTCCTGCTGAAGCTCGGCGTTCTGCGGAGAGTGGCCGGTGACGAGGAGGCGTACGTCAGCGGGGCGGGCGATGTGCTGTACGACGTCGAGCGGCGCGTGCTGGCAGGGCTGCTCGCCACCCGACGGGGCCCCTCCACCGTACGCGCCGACGGTCTTGACGAGCGCCTTGCCGAACTGGTCGCCGAAACCGCCTTGGACAGCGACGACCTGCGGTTCCGCGCGATGCGCCGTTCGCTGACGCGCCGCCTGCTGGATGATCCGGTGCTGTACTACGACGAGCTGAACGACGCCGAGCTCGCCTACCTCACCAGGCAGCGAGGCTTCATCACCGCCCGCATCACCGAACTGACCGGCCTTGTGGCCGAAGTACGGGCCGAGGGCATCGCCATGGTCGACCCCGACGACGACCTCACCGATGTCCGCATGCCCGAACAGGGCACCCACGGCCACATCACCCTGCTGCTCGCCGAACACCTCGCGGCGGTGCACGGGCCCGTCGCCGCGGCTGGTCTCCGGCAGAAGGTCCGCGAACTCGCCGCCGAGCACGGAGGGTTCTGGGCCAAGTCCGCCAAGGAACCAGGATCGGAGGGAGAGCTGGTCGAGCAGGCGCTCGCCAAGCTCTCCGCCCTGGGACTCGTCGCCCGCCGAGGCGACGAGGCCGTGCCGCGCCCGGCCCTCGCCCGGTACGCCGTCGGCGAGACCGTCGTCATCGACTCCCGAACCCCCGGCACCACGCGCATGCCCCAGCAGCGAAAGGCGAACCCGCAGTGACCGCCCTTCCCGTCCCCACGCGCACGCGCTGGCAGCCGATGCGCATCGGGCTCGTCGACCTCTTCCACTACGACGTGGAGGAGTTCCACTTCCGCGACGGGCGACTGCTGCTGCGCGGCAACAACGGCACCGGGAAGTCCAAGGTGCTCGCCCTGACCCTGCCCTTTCTGCTGGACGGCGACCTCAGCCCGCGCCGTGTCGAGCCCGACGGCGACCCGGGCAAGCGCATGGAATGGAACCTGCTCCTGGGCGGCGATCACCCGAACCCCGAACGGCTCGGATACACCTGGATCGAGTTCGGCCGCCGGGACGGGACGAGCGGCGAGGAGCAGTTCCGTACGCTCGCCTGCGGCCTCAAGGCCGTCACCGGGCGCGGCATCGCACGCCACTGGTATGCCGTCACCGACCAGCGCATCGGCCAGGGGCTCAGCCTGCTCGACCCCACCGGTACCGCCCTGACCCGCGACCGGCTCGCGGAGGCGATCGCCGGGCACGGGATGGTGTACGACCAGGCCAGGGCCTACCGAAGGGCTGTCGACGAGGCGCTGTTCGGGCTCGGTGAGCAGCGGTACGCCGCGCTGGTGGACCTGCTCATCCAGTTGCGCCAGCCCCAGCTGTCCAAGCGCCCCAACGAGGCCGCCCTTTCCAGGGCCCTGACCGAGGCGCTGCCGCCCATGGACCAGGCGGTCATCGGTGACGCGGCGGAGGCGTTCCGCTCCCTGGACGAGGAGAAGGAAGAGCTGCGGGCCGCCGCCGAGGCCGAACGCGCCGCCTCGGCGTTCCTGGATCACTACCGGCGCTACGCCCGCGTCGCTTCCCGTCGCCGGGCCCGCCTCCCGCGCAGCGAGCACTCCCGCTACGAGCACCTTCAACGGGACCTCGCCGAGGAACAGGGGCACAAGGCCGGCGCGGAGCAGGACCGGGCGGTGGCCGAGGAACGGATCGCCGCTCTGGAGGAGACCGGGACCCGGCTGCGGGCCCAGGACGCCGCCCTGCGCGAGGGCCCCGAGATGCGCAGCGCCCGCGAACTGGAGCAGGCGGCTTCGGGGGCGGCCCGCACGGCGCGGGCGAGGGAACGCGCCGAAGCCGACCGTGAGCAGACCCTGGGGCTCCACAAGCGGGCGCTGGAGCGGCTCGGCGCGGCCGAGAACCGGCTGGCCTCGGCGGAACGCCGGGCCGAGGCGAGCCTCCTGCGCGCCCGGGAGGCGGCCGGGGAAGCCGGCGTCGCCCTGCCGGAGGAGCTGTCCCCGGCCCTGGCCGAGGAGGCGACGGAGCGCAGGCGGCGCGGTCTGGTATTGGTGGAGCGCCTCGCGGACGAGGCCGGACGGGCGACGAGCGAGAGCCGCGCGGCCTCCCGGCGGCTCGACGAGGCGGAGTCCGACCTCGCGCTCGCGGCCGAGGCACAGCACCGGGCGGAGGAAGCCGCGGCAACGGCCGGCCGGGAACTCCTGGACGCCGTGCGCGAACACGCCGGCGCCTGCGAGGTGTTGGCGTACCCCGACGCGGTGGGCCTGCTCGACGAGCTCCAGGAGTGGACACGGCACCTCGACGGTCCCTGCCCGGCACGTACGCACGCCTCGCGCGCCCACGGCCAGGCGTCGGCGGAGTTCGCCGATCGCGCAGCCGGCCTGACGCACCGCGCGACGGAACTCCGGTCGCGGCAGCGGGACATGGAACAGCGACTGGCCGAGCTCGAAGCCGGCGGCCAGTGCGGCCCCGACGCCCCGCACACCCGTACCCCGGACCTGCGCGAGCGCATGGCCGGTGCCCCCCTGTGGCGGCTGGTCGACTTCCGGGACGGGCTCGGTGACGCCCAACGTGCCGGTCTGGAGGCGGCACTTGAAGCCTCCGGCCTGCTGGATGCCTGGGTGTCCCCTGATGGTTCCGCCCTCGGCGCGGACGGGCACGATGTGCTGCTCGCCCCCCAAGCCGGTCCGGTGTCCGGACCGTCGCTGGTCGACGTACTGTGCCCGGCCGTGGACCACGGCGACGCGCGGGCCGCGGCGATCGGTGAGGAGACGGTGGCGCGGTTGCTCGCGGCGATCGGGCTGGGCGAGGAGGACGGCGCGACCACCTGGGCTGCGGCTGACGGGCGTTTCCGTATCGGTGCGCTCACCGGCCGGTGGGCCAAGCCCGCCGCCGAATATGTCGGCGAGGGGGCCCGTGAGGAAGCGCGCAGGGCCCGCATCGCGGCCCTGCGTGATGAACTGGCCTCGCTCCAGGAGGAGCTGGCGGCCACGGCCGTCCAGGCGGAGGCCGTCGCGGCCCGGCGCCGTACCCTCGACGCCGAGTTGGCGTCCGTGCCCGACGACGCGCCGCTCCGGCAGGCGTACGCCCGCGTAGCGGCGGCTGCCGGCACCGCGCGACGGGACCGCGCCCGGCGCGACGAGCGGGCCGACGGGCTCACCGTCGCCGCCCGGGCGGCCGAGCAGGCCATGGCCGAACTCGGCGGCACCGCAGCCGACTTGGGTCTGCCCACCGGGCGGGACGGGCTCGCGGCCGTGCGTCAGGCGCTCACCGGCCTCGCCCTCGTTCTTGCCGACCTGTGGCCGGCCCTGCGCGAAAGCGCCGAGACGGCCCGTCAGGTGGAGGAGGAGCGCGACGAAGCCGAACAGGCGGGGCAAAGGACCGCGGAGCACGCGCTGCGCGCCGAGGAAGCGGCCCGCGAGGCCGCGGTCGCGGACGAGCGCCACACCACGTTGCGTTCCACGGTCGGCGCGGCCGTCGCCGAGCTGGAACGGCGTCTCGCCGAGACCGCCGACTCCCTGCGTGAGTGCGGCGCCGAGCAGCGCCGCTCCCGTGAGCGGCACACGGAGGCGGACCGGCGGGCCAGCCGTGCCGAAGGCCGCATCGAGCAACTGGAACAGGGGATCGGCGAGGCGGCTTCCGCGCGCGCCGAAGCGGTCGCGGGTCTCCAGCGGTTCGCCGGCACCGGACTGATCGCGGTGGCCCTGCCCGATCTCGCCGTACCGCCGGCCCGGGAAGGCCCCTGGGCGGCCACCCCCGCCATCGCCCTGGCCCGCTCCATCGAGACCGAACTGTCCAGGACGGACGACTCCGACGGTGCCTGGGAGCGCGTCCAGCGCCGTCTCAGCGAAGAGCTCAAAACCCTGCAGGACGCCTTGTCCCGGCACGGGCACACCGCGTCCGCCCGCATGGTCGAGGACGGCATGGTCGTCGACATCGTCTACCAGGGCCGCGAACGTGCCGTGCCCGAACTCGCCGAGGCGCTCGCCGCCGAGGTCGGCGAGCTCACCCGCATCCTGTCCGCCCATGAGCGGGAGATCCTCGAAACCCACCTCATCACCGAGGTGGCGGGCACCCTGCAGGAACTGATCGGCACGGCCGAACGGCAGGTACGGGCCATGAACGCGGAACTGGAGGAACGCCCCACCTCCACCGGCATGAAGCTGCGCCTGGTGTGGCGGGCCTCGCGCAAGGCCCCGGCAGGTCTGGCGCAGGTGCGGGAACGCCTGCGCCAGTCCGCCGACGCCTGGTCCGCGGAGGACCGGGCGTCGGTCGGTGAGTTCCTGCAGGCGCAGATCGCCCAGCAGCAGACCGGTGACGCCGCCGGCAGCTGGCTCGAACACCTCACCGCCGCACTCGACTACCGCACCTGGCACGAATTCGGCGTCGAGCGTCACCAGCAGGGCCGGTGGGTCCCGGCCACCGGCCCCGCCTCGGGCGGCGAACGCGTCCTCGCCGTGTCCGTACCCCTGTTCGCCGCCGCGTCCTCGCACTACGCGAGCGCGGGCAATCCGCACGCGCCGCGCCTGGTCACCCTCGACGAGGCGTTCGCGGGGGTCGACGACGACTCGCGTGCCAAGTGCCTGGGCCTGCTGCACGCCTTCGACCTGGACGTGGTGATGACCAGTGAACGGGAATGGGCCTGCTACCCGCAGGTGCCCGGCATCGCCATCGCACAGCTCTCAAGGACCGACGAGGTCGCGGCCGTCCTGGTCACCCGCTGGGAGTGGAACGGCAGCGCGCGCCTGCGCCGGGAGGACCTGGAGTACGAGGCGGACCGGTCCATGGCGGAGGCGGACGGCCGGGACCCGCTGTGGACGTAGCAGCCGTGCCACCCGGCCCGGTCGACACCGAGCGGCTGCGCCGTCTGCTCGGCGGCCCCGAACTCGCCTGGCTGGTCGAGCGCATACGGCGGCGTCTCGAACGCGAGCAGCCCCTCACCGGGCCCGTGTCGCTGCCCGCCCCCACCGAAGCCCAGCGCGCGGCCGTAGAACGCCTGCTGGGCCGCGCGCCGCGCGTCGGCCGGTCATTGACCGTGCGGCTCGATGCCGTGGACGCCGTCCTGCGCCGCTCCGGCATCAGCCCCGACGGCCTCGCCGCGGCCGTGACCGCGCTCACCGGGCCCGTCACCCCCCTCAGCCAGGTCCGCCACGACGAGACCCGCGCCTGGCAGAAGGCGTATGCCCCGCTCGACGCCCTCGCCCGCGACCTGCCGCGCCTCGCCGACTGGACCGTCCGGCTGCGCACCGAGGGCATGGTGCGGCGCCTCGCCCGGACCCCCGACGCCACAGGTCCTCTGCTCGCCGCTACCGTGAGAGCCCTCCGCGCGCTTCCCGCCGGCCCCGCCATGTCCCTGCCCGCCTTCGCGGCCCGCGTGCTCGGCAGCCCGCACGCTCTGGACGATGGCAAGCCTCTGGCCACGCTCACCCTGTCCGGCATCCGAGCTCTCACCGGATTTCCCGACGGCAGCGGTACCGAATGGCGGCGGGAGGCATGGGCGTCCGCGGGACTGCTGCGCGACGATGTGTCCTCGACCGTCCTCACCTTGAATCTGCGCGGCACACCCGCCCTGGAATGGATGGCGGCCGCGGGAGAGCCCTGCGTCCTGACCTTGCGCCAACTCATCCGCACACCTCCGGCGTTGGCACCGTCACGCGTGTGGATCTGCGAGAACCCCGCCGTCCTGGCGGCCGCCGCCGATGCCCACGGCGCCGACTGCCCGCCCTTGATCTGTCTCCAGGGTCAGCCGTCCGCCGCCGCGCTCACCCTCCTGCGCCACCTTCACGAGTCCGGCGCGGCGCTGCACTACCACGGCGACTTCGACTGGGGCGGTCTTCGGATCGCGAGCGGGCTGCTGCGCCGCGTACCGTGGCGCCCCTGGCGTTACACGGCCGCCGATTACCGCTCCATCGCCGCCACCGCTCAGGGGCTGCCGCCCTTGACGGGGACGCCGGCCGAAGCCTCCTGGGACCACGCCCTGGCACCGGCCATGGCCGAGCTCGGGGTACGCGTGGAGGAAGAGGTGGCCTTGGCCCTCCTCCTCGGGGATCTCGCCTGATCGCGCGTTGTCGTGGGTGACCGTGGGCCCTCCGGGCCCCAGGAAGGGGGCCCGGGGCAGCGCCCCGGGTCGAGCTCCCGGGTGGCCGGGGCGGAAAGCTGTGCGAGGCGCGGCGGGGCGCGGGTCGCCGGTGGCGAGTCCGCCGCCCGCGCGGTCCGCCGAAGGCCCATGAGCCGAAGCCGTACCGCCCCGGATCCGGCCCCGGGCTCATCTCCGTACCGTACGGGGAATGTTCCACGCCGAGGCCAGCCAGGCCAGGTCGGCTTCGGCCCGGCGGCGGGCCGCCCGATCACGCGTGAACAGCTCCTCGGTCTCCGAGGCCGCCGGTTTCGCCCAGGTCCTGATCGCCCGCCAGGAGCGGGCCGGCAGGGTCACCGTCTGCGGATTCCTGGTCGACACCCGCCAAGCCCAGGAGCCGTGCTGTGCAGGCCGGTGGACGGACCGGCCTCAGCGGATCTTCTTGAAGTCGGTACGCACCGTCACCGCGAACCCGGCGAGGGAGAACGCGATCTCCTCACCGAAGCGGTAGGGCACGGCCGAGGCAGGGAGGCCACGGTCTCCGGAGACGACGACGATGACGTCATCCAGGGACCGGGCGGCACGGCAGTCGCCGTCGGCCCGTACGGGACCGTCGACGGCGGGCGAGGCGACAGCCTCTGCCGCACGGACAACCGCGACGGCGGCACGGTCACCAACTGCCAGGCGTAGCCCGCGCTCCCCTGCGGGATTGCCGATCGGCTTAGTCCCGCACCACCCTCCAGCTGGAGCCGCCTACGCGCTGGTCCCTATCCCAAACGGCTGTCTCTCGCCGATTGTCACGGACCAGTGAGCTTGCGTACAGCCAACGCCCATAATCGTCGGAGTAGAAGCTGTTGCGAAGGCCGATGGAGTCGTTCTCGCAGATGGCTTCGTAACCTCCACGGCGGAGGTTGTTACCGGGCTTGATGTTGACAGTGCTGTCGATTCCGAGGCTTTCCCCGTACGGTCCGCGGAGATCCCGAATCCGGAAGATCATCCCGCTGTCGACAGCAGTGACATTGCCCTTCGCTGTCAGATCCCCGTTCACCGTCATCCCACCCGCGATCGTGACGGAGTTGTCCTTCAGCACGCTGATCGTGCTGTTGACGTTGAGGTTCTCACCCAAGGGACCGCGCAGCTCCCGGATCCGGAAGATCTTCCCGTCGGCGACGGCAGTGACGTTGCCCTTCGCCGTGAGGTCCTCGCCCACCGTCAGCCCCTGCACACCCGTGGCACCGGTGACCGTGACATCGCCGTCCACCTTCAGCCCCGTGAGCTTCGGGTTCTTCACCGTGACCGTGGTCGTCAGGTAGTGCGTGGTGCCGCCGGTGACGTACGAGAGCTGGAAGGTCGTGTCGCGGTCGATCGTCGTGCTGTACTCGCGCTTGTCGGCCGCATATGTCCTGCCGCCGTAAGAGACCTTGTAGGCGAGGGTCGTCGGACCGTTCCAGGTGAGGCGGACCGAGCCACCGGCTTCCACCTCGAGGTTGTCGGCCGTGAAGTCGGAGATCGCCTGGACGGGGATCTCCGGCGCCGGGAACTTCGTCATCGCGAGCTTGGTGAAGCGCGGGCTGTCGGGCCACTTGTCCGTGTCCGTGGTGGCGACCTCGCGGATCTCGATCCGGGCCGTTCCGGGGCGCGCGCTGATCTTCAGGTTCTCCAGGGTGATGACGAGGCCCTCGGCGTCGACGCGCACGCCGGTCTTCTTGGCATCCCCCTTGGGCGTGGCCTGGAAGCTGGCGTAGCCGCCCGGCGGCACCACGGTCTGCGTGCCGGGCTGGAGGCGCACCACGTCCCAGTCCGGAGCCTGTCCGTCGCCCGCGTCCTCCCGGACCAGGCTCTGGGCGAGATCACCCTCCGGCAGGGAGAACACGATCTCCCGGCAGTGGACGGTGTCGCCACCACCGTTGGAGACCACGATGTGCAGGGCCGTGGCGGGGTCGTCGGTCCCGGTCGTCGCGTACAGCGGGAACGGTTCGCTGATGACGGCGTAGTCCAGCAGGGACTGGCCGTTGTCCGGCTCACTCATGGAGGCGGGTCCTTTCAGGATCGGGGGTGTCACTTGGTGTCGAAGCCGCCGGACAGGCGCAGGAAGCCGGTGCGCACGGTCGGTCCGTCCTCGTCCAGCCGTGCTGTCTGATCGATCTGCACGATCGGCTCGTGGACCCACTCGGCTGCGGCGTCGGCTCCGGCGGGCACGTCGGGTACGACCAGTTCGGCCCAGTCCCATGTGCCCTGCGGGGACGTGGGGTGCGGCATGGCCAGGGCGTTGACGAAGCCGGCCGGCGCGTCACCCCGGCTCGTGCCCACGTCCTTGGCCGGAACCTTCCGTGTCGTGGTCAGCACCGGGCTGAGCCGCAGCGCCACCTGCATCGCGGCCATCGCCGTCCGCGTGAAGCGGGACGGCAGCCGGAGCTCCGTGACGGGGAGGACGTCCGTCGTCGCATGGACGGTGGCCATCGGGTCGAGCAGCAGGGTGAGGTGCGTCCGCTGCGTGGAATCCGCGTGCAGGGAGGGCCAGTTGGTGCCGGAGATCCCGGCCACGTAGTCGGTGCCCGTGGTCGGCTTGGCCACGGCGTAGAACGTCCCGTAGTCGTCTTCGGAGAAGTAGCCGATCAGGCCGTCGCCCTTCTGTCCGGCGTTGCCGAGGCGGACCGGCCACCGGTAGTCGAGGTGGGCCATCTCCGGGGGCACGGGCTCCCCGTCCGGGCGCGTGCCCCACGCGGCCTGGGTCTTCCAGTCCAGCGCGTACCGCCAGCCCGCGTCCGCGACGGGAAGGCCGTCCAGCTCGAAGCCGAGCCGGGTGCGGACCAAGGCGAGGGGCCGCCCGAGCAGGGCGCCGAGCACCTCGTCGCCGTACGGGCTGCCGGGGTCGATGCCGGCGAGCGCGTGGTCGACGGTGGCGAGCAGGTCGGCGAAGGCGTCCGGGCCCTTCGCGGCCAGCTCACGGGCGAACGCGTACAGCTGGGGACGCGCGTCCCGCAGGTCGTCGATCGTGCGCACCCGGGAGTCCGGCAGGGGGCCCCAGGCGACCACGGTCGTCACGTCGCCGCCGGAACCGCCGGCGGCTGCCCGGAGCTCGAGGCGCAGCTCGCCCAGCGGGTCGCCGGTCGGTGCGTAGCACAGCAGCGAGCGGTCGACGTAGTTGGGGACGATCCACGCGCCCACCGGCGTGGTGTTCGCGGTCAGGTCGACGAGCTGGTCGTCGTCGTGCTCGGCGACGAAGTCGAACCGCAGCCGGGCGGGCTGGAGCAGGCGCGGCGGAAGCTGGACGAACCGCTCCGGGTTCGTGCGCTGGGCGGACCTCCCGTTGGTGTGCAGGCTGTCGGCGACCTTCGGAATGAAGTTGTCCGCGTCGCCGGGCAGCAGGACGTCGAGGTTCTGGCCGAATTCGTCGACAATGCTCAGACGGCGCAGCTCGAACTGCCCGGCGCGGATCTGGGTGAAGCCGGAATCCTGCCAGTCCTTGAACGGCTCCGGCAGCTTGCCCGGGTTGGGCAGGTGGCTGAAGGCGTCACCGATGAGCTTGCCGATGTCGCCGGGCGGGCTGACGCCGGGTGCGGGGTCGCGCAGGGCGAAGGCGTCGGTGAGCCCGTCCAGCCGCTGCGAGAGCAGGTCCAGGTCCTTGATCTGCGCTGCCGCCGCGGTGAGTGCTTCGGCTGTCGCCGCGTCGGGGTGGTCGGCGGCGTGCTGTTCGAGCCCGCCGCTCAGCGTGTGCTGCGGCAGCGGTACGAGGAAGCGGCGGCCGGTCACCTCGATCGCGGGGGCGGGGTCACCCTTCTGCCACGTGTAGCGGCTGCCGTCGAACGTCCAGTTCGGGTCGTTCAGGTCGCCGTAGGGCACCGGCCAGTGGTCGATCCGCCACTGGAACAGCAGCGGCTTCCACGGCTGCCGCCAGGGGGCCGGGGCGATGTCGGGCGGGTACTTCCCCGCGGTCTTCGGGTCGAGCACGCACGCGAACTCGACCAGCAGGGCCGGCACGACCGGCGGCAGCCCGCTCGTCCGGAGCGCGGTGAAGGGGTTCGCGCGCCCGTCGTCGACGATCTGCGACGGCATGCGGCAGGGCAGGGCCCCGTCGCCGCCCGGCAGCGCCTTGTGCGCGGTGTGGCTCTTCGCACCGGCCAGCACCACCGTCGGGTCGGTGACCTGGTGGAAGGGCGGCAGCGCTTCCTTGCGGAGCTCATAGTCCTTGGGCAGCGGGTGGCTGTTGACGCAGTCGGTGACGTCCTTCTGCTTCTGCTCCCGGAGGTCGCGCTGCGCGGCGGCCACCTGACCCGCGAGCCCGTCCTCGTCCGACGGGTCGAGCTCGGCGCCCAGCCGGTCGCGGCTGTACTGCGGCGGAATGAGCGGCAGGCTGTGCATCCACCACAGTGCGTACAACCGCTTCTGCAACGCGACGAGTTCACGCTCGGCCGCGTCGTACGCGCTCTGGTAGCCGTTGAGCTCGGCCAGCCATGCCTCGTGCTCGGGCGCCACACCGGACCAGGTGACCGACTTCGGGTCACCGGAGGCGTTGCCCTTGTCCGAGGTGTTGGCGAGCCGCCACACGTAGCCGCCCGGCAGCTGCTGGAACCAGCCCTTGTGCAGCGCCTGGGCCGTGCGGACCTCACCGTCGGGCCCGTCGAGGGTGTCGAGCAGGCCCTTGCCGAGGGCGTGCAGGAGGGCGGGGTCGGTGGTGTGGTCGATGGCGTTCGCGGAGTCGGCGGGGAGGGCCGCGCGGGCCTTGGCCGTCAGCGCGGCGTACGCCTCGTCCGCGCTGCTCCCGACGGCGATCCGGTCCCATACGTCCGCCTTCTGCGGGCGGTCCGAATCCGGGGCGGCGCCGACGCGGTCCCACTGCACCTGAAGGGCGCGGCCGCAGTACGTCGTGCTGCCGGGTGTCCAGCCCTCGGGCAGGTCGGCGACCGTCCAGCCGAGCCCGCCCAGCACGGAGCCGACCGTCGCACCCGCCGCGCCGAGACGCCGGCGCAGCTCCTCCTGGGCCGGGTCCGAATGCCAGCCCACGACCTGGTAGTTCACCGTCGCACTGTCGACGCCCATCAGGTCGTCGTGCAGCGAGAAGACGTTCTCGTGGTACGGCTGGTAGACGTGGAAGGTCATGATGCCGGGACCGACCGCGGTGAGGAACAGCTCCTTGCGCGAGGGGTCGGTGGGTTCGGTCCACGCGGTGCCGTCGGCACCGATGGGCTGCTTCCTGCCGATCTGCGTCGTGACGATCGTCGAACGGTACGGAGTGACCGCCGGATCCCCGGCGTCGGGCCTGACGGGGTGCATGAAGCGCGACGTGCCGTCCTCGGGGTCCAGGTAGTCGCTTTCCACCACCCAGCCGGTGGTCAGCTCCGGCTTGTCCTGCACCTGTCGGACGACGAGCCAGCGGTTGGGGACGAGCGGGAACTCCGTGCGCCCGCCCGTGGCGCGCGCACCGCCCTGGCGCAGTGCCTCGGGCAGCTCCCAGCGGACGTAGACGCCGTCGTACTGCTTGTAGGCGTCGTCGGTCTCGCCGTCATGGGTGGCGTTCCACTGGTCCTCGTTGGTGAACGGGGGCACCTCGGGGCTGAGGCTGTGGCGCAGCAGGTCGAAGTTCGGCCGCCAGCGCCGGAAGCCCTGGCTGTCGCGCTCGCGCAGTTTTTCGTTGACCACCAGGGCGTCCACGTTCACCGGGACGATGAGGGTGTCGTCGCGGTCAGCCATTGGGGTGGTCTCCTGTCGTGGTGGGGGTGTGCTGTGCGGCAGCGGTGGTGAAGGTACGGCGCTGCGCGGCGTTGATCATCTGGATGGCGAACTCGCTCGGGGTCAGTGGCCGGTCCCTCAGGCCCAGCGCGCCCTTCAGCCCGTCGGCCAGGCGCGTGATGCTCAGTACGGTGTCGGGGTTGCCCGTGCCGGTGTCGCGCAGGAAGGAGCGGAGCCCCGGCTGCGCCGGGAACTGCCCGCCGGTCTCCTGCCCGAGCGGCGTGCTGCTCCGCGGGTCGATCTCGCGCAGCCGGATGATGCCGTCGTCGAGCGGGTCGGTCCTGCTGTCCTTGTCCGGCTCGTCGATGCCGAAGTGCACGCCCTGCTGCGGTTCGGCGAGTTCGACCCGGCCGGGAACACCCTCGACGAGGACGAGCAGCACGTCGTCGGCGAGCGCATCACGGCGCAGGACCCGCAGGGTCGTTTCACCGTCGGTGGCAGTGGTGTTCGCGTACGGGCGGACTTCCAGCGCGGGCCAGCCGCTGACGAGCTGCGAGCGCAGCAGCAGTCCGGTGACCGGTGCGGTGAACGGCGGAAGCGGGGCCTGGCCCGTGGGGCCGAACATCAACGCGTCCGAGGTGAGGTCGAAGGAGTGCGCGAGCCCCACGCTCAGCGCGCCGTCGAGCAGCGAGGCGGTCCAGTCGGGGTCCACGTAGAAGAAGCGCAGGCTCTCCGCGGGCAGCATCCGGGCGTCGGGGACGAGGTGGGCGAACGGCACGCCCGCCAGGTTGCGCAGACCGAGCAGCCGTTCGCGGACGAGGGCGAGGTCGTCGTCCTTCGGGTCCACGAGCGGTTCGTCGCCGGAGGTGAGCCTCGCGTGCAGGTCCGCGTCGGCGTGCAGCCGCTCCACGGTGAGCCCTGCGGTGGCCGGCAGCTCGGTCGCGGCCGGCACCGGGGTGACGGCAGGGCGTCCCACGGGGGCGGCGTCGGCCTGAACGCGGGCCGGGGCGGCGGTCAGGGCCTCGCCGAGGTGGCCGGCCAGACCGTTCACCGCCAGGTGCTCGACGCGCGCCCGCGCCCCGGCTGTCGCCGTACGGCTCCTTTTCTCCGCTGCCCACTGCACCTTGCCGCGCAGCCGCAGCAACGCCGCGCCGAACTGGTGGTCGGCCAGGGCGACGCCCCGGCCGGCGGTGAACGCGGTCGCGAGGCTGACGTCGAAGACGCCGTACTGCTGGAGGTGGATCAGGGCCTCGGCGGCGCAACGGCGGCGTTCGCGCTCGGTCTGCGGCTCGGGCGGCCGGGGAACGAGCGGGCCCCGGTACCAGCCGAAGGTGGAGCGTCCGGACTCGGTGCGGCACGAGATCGGCAGGTAGCCCTCGCCGAGTCGGCCGGCGACCTCCTGCCGGTCGGATCCGGACAGCGCACGGTCGGTGGGCAGCGGTACGCGCAGCAGGAGCGGGGAGCCGTCCTTGCCCGCGTCCTCGACGAAGTGCTCGGTCAGCGCGGCGAATCCGGGCGCGTGGTCGGGGATCGTCTCGAACGACCACGACCACAGCGAGATCAGCCGCAGCTTCTCGTCGGGCCCGTGGTACGTCTCGGTGCCGTCGGGCAGGCGCGAATCCCAGCCCTCCAGGGAGACCAGATGGGCCACGTACCGGCCGCCCGCCGCGCGGGGCAGGCGGTTGCCGACGACGACGGCGTAGTCGCCGACCTGGATCAGGTCGTCGGTGAGCGTCACGCCCTGGTGCTGCTCGTTGACCCGGCGGACGTGGGTGAGGAAGGGCAGTTCCGCCTCGGCCGGGGCCACGGAGTGGAAGACGGCGGCGGGCACCAGGACGGTGCGGCACGTCGTCTTCTTGTCGTCCTCGGTGACGGGGTCCGCGGCCTGGTCGAAGTGCGGCAGGACGACGCCGCTCTCGGGGCCGAGCAGCTCACCCACGGTCTTCGCCTCGGTCTGGCCGAGGCAGTGCGGGTCGGTCTCGGGCAGCTCGCCCTCGCCGAAGACGAGGAGAGCCAGCCAGGGCAGCTGCGTGCTCTTCTCCTCCACCCGCTCCCACGGCAGGGTCGCCCGGTCGAGCGTGACATGTGGCAGCACGTCGTCGTAGAGGCCTGTGGCGCCCGGCGTCGGGTACGCGCCGTGAATCCACTCCGGCTGAAGTGTGAAGCGCGGCGCGCGGACCTCCACCTGCTGGGTCACCGGGGTGTCCAGGTAGTGGTCCGTGTCGACCCGGGTGCCGTCCTTGGTGAGGGATTGGTGCGCGGTGAGGACGTACCGCCCCGCGGTGAGCTTGGGCACCAGCGAGTCGGCGAACTGCACGTTCAGCGACGGGTCGGGGTCCGGGGCGTACTCGGGGTGGCTCATGCCGCACCGCCTTCGGTGATTCGGGGGACGCTGGGAGCCGCCGGGGTGTCGGTGACTGCCGGCGGTACGGTGACGGCGAGCGCCACGGGATCGTCCTTGAGGGTGACGCGGACGGGGAGCAGGACCGGCTGGGCGGACGCGGTGTCCACGACCCGGACCTCCTTGGCCCCCGACCGGATGACGTAGAGCCGGTCGCCCGCGGCGGACACCGCGAGCGCGGTCGGCTGTGCGCCCACCCACACGGGCTCGGCCGTCTCCTGCGGCAGGGTTCCGCTGGTGTCGAAGGCCGAGACGGTGCCGGTCACGGCGTTCGCCACGTACAGCCGGGTGCCGTCGGCGGAGGCGGCCAAGGCGCTCGGGCCGGTGCCGGTGCGCAGGGTGGCGGCGATCTTCTTGGCCACGACGTCGATGACGGTCACGGTGGACTTCCCCGTGTTGAGCGCGTACACCCAGCGGCCCTTGGGGTCGACGGCCAGGCGCGTGGGAGCGGGGATACCGGTGAAGTACGTCCGGGCAGTGGGGTTGTCCAGGTTACCGACGTCCACCCGCACCACACTGTTGTCGTGCGGCAGCGCGATGTAGACCGTCTTGTCCCAGGGCGCGGCGGGCACCACGTCGGCCGGCTCGGACGTCGACTGGTCCGCCGCCAGCGTGCCGTACGTGTGACGCACCGCCGGAACGCCGTTCTGGAAGCCGATGATCGCCATCTGGTCCGGCTGCGCGTAAGTGATGTACGCCCAGGCGTGGTCGGGTGAGAACGATATGCCCTTCGCGTTCTGCGGCAGCCAGGTGGGCAAGTCGCCGTTGAGGTCGACGGCCTTGCCGGGTGGGTTGGCGGTGATGTCGAAGGCGTCGACGTGCTGTGAGGTCGGGGCGGCGGCGCACAGACGGCTGCCGTCGGGGCTGACGGCGAGATAGGCCGCGCCCGCATTCTGCAGGGCGATGGACTCGTACGCCGTCAAGCTCTGCGCGTCGACCGGCGTGACGGTCGCCCCCGCGTCCAGGACGTACAGCCGCTCGCTCGCGGCCGGGGGGCCGGGGGCCGGGGGCGCGGGCTGCGCCGTGACGTCACCCGCCACCAGCGCGTCGGTGGCGGTGAGCCGCTCGTTGGTCCCGGGGCTCACGCCGAGGTAGTCCATGGCGGCGAAGAGCCGGTCGCGGGACTGGTCGACCGCCGCGCCGGTCGTGCCGGCAGTGAGGGCACCCAGGGTCGGGCGGGGCTCGAGGGCGATTTCGACGACGGGCTCCATGGCGGCGGACGGGGCAGACGGGGCGGCTCCGGCCTTGGCGGACTCGGCCCGCGTGACGGCCGTCCGTACGGTGGTGGGCTGCTTCAGCGGCAGCACACCGTCCGGCTTGCGGTCGTCGTGCGCGATCGTCCCGGCCTTGATCGGCCCGGGCGTGGCTCCCTGCGTGGGTGCCGGAACGCGTAGGTCGACGCCCGTCAGTTGTCCGTCCACGCGCTGCTTGCTGCCGGTGGTCAGCTTGCCGTCGTACGGCCCCCACAGAGCGGCGGGCAGGCTCTCCAGGTTCCGCGTGGCGGTCCAGGTGCTCAGGTCCTGGGCGACGGATTCCTTGGTGAGCGTGACCGTGAGCGTCGACTCCAGTTTCTCGCCGCCGTCGCGCAGCGGGCGGATGCCGACTTCTGCGCCGTCGAGCTTGTGCTGCTTGCCCTCGCCGAGGTACAGCGCGCCGACGGGGACGGCCGTGCGCACGGCGAAGGAGAAGGTGCCGGTGCCGACGGTCCACAGGCCGGGCTCGACCGTGGACTGCACCGGCATCAGCCCGTCCATGGGCACCAGCCGGACGGGGTTCTTCTCCGGTAGCTGCTTGACCACATCCGACCAGGGGGCGGCCTTGTCCCCGCTCGCGCTGCCGTCACCGAAGCCGATGGTGAAGGAGATGAACCAGAGGTGGACGGTGACCTCGCCGCCCGTCGGCGGGCCCCACAGGTGCAGGGACGCGCCGACCTCGACGCTGATCGTCTCGCGGACCAGCCACAGGTCGAGGACGAAGCTCACGCCGATGCTCACGTCGATCTCGGCGTCGAAGTGGAAGGGGGCCCACTCGATGAGGATGTTGGCGTGCGCGGTCAGCCACGCGTGCAGGTCGCCGGAGCGGAAGTTCACGTCCAGCGCGCCACCGGCCATGATTGCGCCGGGAGTGAGGGCGAAGTACGAGCCACCGCTGATGGTCAGCTCGGAAGTGACCGGCCAGTTGAAGCCCAGTCGCGGCACCTGCGGGTAGTGCGACGGTACCGGATAGCCGGGGTAGTAGCCGCCCAGTGTGAGGACGAAGTCACCGGCGTTCTCGCCCTCGAACCAGGTGTAGAGCGCGAACCCGCCGGTCAGGACGCACGCCTCCGACAGGAGGAACGAGCCGGGCGCGAGCTGCGCGGTCAGCTTCAGTACGCCTTCGCTGGCCCGGTACTTGGCGGACAGGCCCAGCCGCACCCGGGCGTACGGGGTCAGGGACTGGTCCTTCGGGAACCGGGCCTCCGCCGTGCCGAGCACCGCGACCGCGAAATCGTCGCCGACCTCCAGTACCAGCAATGCCTGGCCGTCGAGGAACTCGAAGACCTTGAACTCGAGTCCCGCCGCGAACCACAGTTGCCCGGACGCGGGCCGCACCCAGGCGTTCCGGCCACCCATCAGGGTGTCCAGGACCGTGAGAGGGTCGGTCTCCTGGGAAGACATGTTCTTCAGGAACGGGAAGTCCAGCACCTGGTCGCCCTCGGGCAGCCGCAGGTCGGTGTTGAGTCCGAAGCCGGCCATGATGCCGGTGACCTGCACAGGCGGCGGACCGCCGAACTCGCCCTCCACCTTGCCGAAGAGGAACAGCGACGGCTGGTCGGGGTGCGCGGTGGTTTGTGCGTACGCGCCGAGCGCCGTCAGGCCGAACTCCTCGGCCGTGACGGCCAGAGCCCCTTCGATCAGAGTGCTGTAGGTGTCGTCCGGAGGCCGGTTGACGAGGGCACCCTTGATCGCCAGCGGAGGGCGGGAGTAGCCGACGCTCAGACCGTCCAGTCGGAACTTCGGCTTCGTGGGGTCGGACAGCTCGATGCCCAGCCCCAGCCCGTCGACCCCGACGGTGAGCCCGGCCATGCCCAGGGAGGCGTCGAACAGCACCCAGACGGTGCCGTCGGCGAAGCCCACGCCCACGCGGCTGAGGTTCAGCGGGCCGACCTTGCGCTGGATCTTGAGCCAGGCGACGAGCGGGAGGCCGGAGGGGGTGGCGGTGGGGGCCTCCGGGACGTCGCCGAGGACGGGTGTGCCGTCCTGCGTGATCGTGCGTGGCTGCTGCGCGGGGACGGACGCCTTGGACTTGCGGCTGTCGCCCCGGACGACGACCGAGGTCGTCTCCGAGTGGCCGGGCAGCTGGAGGGCGACGGTGAAGGCCATGCCCTTGCCCAGGCCGTCGGCGGGCAGCAGTGGCAGCGTTGCGTCGCTCGCCGCGAGAGCCTTGTTGAGCTCGGTGACGCGGTCGGGCCTGAGCTCCTCGGAGGTGAGCAGGATGCCCAACCCGCTCACGCCGAGGTCCTGCTCCTCGGGTATCTGCCCTTGCAGTAGCGGTACGTCGGACAACTTGGCGTCCAGCCCGACGCCCACGCGCACGGCCCATGCACGCGTGCCGCCCGTCGGCTGGTCCGACACGACAACGAGCGAGCCGCCGGCCTTCTCCTTCGCGGCGAACACGATGGACTTGCGTGCGGACGCGTAGCCGACCGTGAGCCCCATGATCGTGCCCAGCTCGGCCAGCACCTCGGCGGCCGAGGCGTCCGTCAGCCCCAGCAGTCCGGCGAGTTCCGCGAACGACACGCCCTTGGAGTCCTCGCAGGTCGCGCTGAACTCGGCGTGCTGGGCGTCCTTGACGTCGAAGGCCAGCGTACGGACGCCCTCGTCACCGCCGCCCCGCGCGGGCACGGTCAGGACCAGACGGCCCTCGTACTCCTGCTCGTACGTCTGGCTGTCACCGGACTTGGACAGCGTGGCCTTGACGCCGAGGTCAGCGGTGACGTCGCCCAGCGGGAACTCGGCGTCCACCTCGACGCGGAAACCGGTGGAGCCGGCGCCCCGGTCGTACGCCAGTCTGAGGCGCTCGAGGGCGATGTCCTTCAGGACGGGCGGAGGAGCGACACCGAACAGCCCGAAGAATGCCTCGGCGACGTACCACCCCTTTCCGGCCTCGGGCTCCACGACGAACTCATAACTGGTCTGCTCCGCCTCGAAGTCGAGCGCGCAGGTGATGAGGAGGGGATCGCCGCCGTTGCAGGCGATCGTGGCCTGAGCGGACAGCTCACGGACAGCGGCGCCGTCGAGCATCCGGATTTCGTACGCCAAGAGGACGTCCTGCAGCCCGATGGCGCTGAGGACGGACATCACGGGGTGGTCCTTGAGCGACAGGCCGAGCTCGACGCCGGTGATGGTGGCGTCATCGGGGTTCTCCTCGTCATCACCGAAGAACCGGAGGGAGAGTTGCGGCGTTTCGGTGGCGATGCTTCCGGCGACGCGAAGATCACCCGGATCGGGAACGATCGCGGTGAGGGAGGCGCCCATGGTGAACCATTTCGAAAGGGCGCCCGGGTTCACCGCGTTCTTGAGGTCCGCCAGTTCGCCGGGGAGCCCATCGGGAAGAGCCAGCTCCTTCGTTCCGGAGAGGCTCGTCAGCCATTCCTTGAGTCCGCCGACGGTCATTGCCACAGCGCATTCCCTTCTGACCGATTGGCCGCGCCGGGCACGGTCCGTCGTAAGTGTGTGGACGTGAATGTGGAAATGTGGACATGAAATGCGGGCGCACGCTATCAGCGGCGGGGCCCTCCCGACGATGATCAAGCCAGGTGATGGAGCGGGGGGGCGCGGCGCTTTCGTCGGCTTCCGTGCCAGAATCCGACTTTTGACCGTTTTGCTGGAACACCGAAGACTCCGCCGCAATCATCCCCCTCGAACCGTCCGTGAACTGCGGTAAGTCCGGGACCGAGAGGGGCGAAAACGGGCCGGACAGCGGATTCCATAGAGTGGCGACCCCCGACGCGATGTGACGCCATGTCGTCCAGAACTCGCCGATGACTCCCGGTAAGAGGCCGGTATCAGGGCTCTCACGTGCTACTTTTCCCGCGCCACGGACAATTGACGGAAGGCCGAGCATGCCGGACACCAAGCGCCGCGATACGGATGGGGACATCAATCTCCGGCACGGCGGCCGTGCCTCGGACACCTGCCCGAGGTGCCACCACGCCAGGAACAAGAAAGACAAGGGAAAGCTGCTCCACGGCATTCCGGAAGTGACCGACAGCGAGAAGTTGCGCAGCGTCGTCGGACAGATCGGCGACAATCTGCGGAAGGACAAGAGCCTCGTCGGTGATCAGAAGGCCTTCTTCATGATGGGCGTGCTCGAGGCGAAGATCAGCGGGCACGAATACTTCCTCGTCGCCTCCAGTGGGCGCACTGCGGAACCGTGGATCACCGCCAAACACCTCGACGGCATCACCTACCACCCGGGGAAGTGGGCACAGGTGAACCCGGACCTTCCCAAGAACAACAAGGGATGGCTGACCGTCCGCGGCGAGGAGGTGGACCTGGGCACCGGCATCGCGCACGTCACCAAGGGGTGCTCCGCCGTCAAACTCCTGCTCGGTCTGGGCAAGAAGCACCTCGACTGGAAGAGCGTCGACTACCTGCGCATGAGCGAGATGGTCTACGTCGGCGCCGACGCCACGGACGCCGACGTCATGCGGGCCTGGCACGGGCACGGCGCCACGAACTCCTGGACCGCCCACTCCTGCGACCCCTGCGAAGCCCGCATCCCGTACCTGATCTGCGACGTCCCGGCCAACCTCATCGTCGACCGGACCGGATGACGACCGGGTGCCGTGGATCGCCGACGGCACCGTGGCCAAAGGACCGGACACGGTCCGCGTAAGCGTGTTGCCGGAGGCCGGTACAGGGCCGTGGGGTCGCCCTCAGGATCCGGACATTTCCCCGCGAGTGCGGTGAGACACCGTGGGACACGGGGAGACGTCCCGGACATCAGCTGACACCACGTGTCTCCGGCAGTCCCGCTCGCCGCCGGCCGGTACGGAGTCGCTGATCGTTTCGACCCGCAACGGGTCCGCGACACTTGCCCGTATGCCGAGCTTTCACGACAGGAAAGCCGTAGGAGACGCCCACGAGCTCCGGGTCGCGCAGGAGCTGACCGCACGGGGGTGGGACGTTGCCTCGTGGGGCCAGGCGGTACGGACCGACGCGGTGGGCCGTGCCCTGCGCGGCACGGACAGCTTGTCGCGCTGGACACCGGACCTGATCGCGGCCCGGGGCGAGCGCATCGCCCTGGTCGACTGCAAGGGCGGGACGACAAGCCGCTCCACGGGCTGGCACTCCGTCGAACGGAATGCCGTCATGGCCCACCTCCAGCTGACGGCCTGGACGCGGCTTCCCGTGATCTACGTCTTCGACGACCTCGGGGTGCTCACCCCCATGGACATCCTGCTGCGCGGCCGGCGCGGCCCCCACTCCCCCCTCGGATCCGGGGCTGCCTACTACTTGATCCCCGTGGCATGCTCCACGCCCTTCGACGAGGTCTTCGGAGCGGAACGCCCGACCCCGGCCCCACTGGAACCGGCCGGCTGAAAAAGCCGCCGGAAAGCCCCGTCATCTCAGCGCATTGGCCAACGGGTTGGGTAGCAGTGCCCATTGGTCACGCCCGGTCAGCCGCATCGGTGTGAGCGCCTTCGTCGGCGGCGGCGACAACGGAGTCCCCGGCCGAAGCCGCATAGCGGGGATGGGTTCGAGCCTCCGCCACCTCCGTGAGGTGGCGGAGGCTTCGTCATGCTCACGCAAGGATGTGTGGTGCACGGGATGCCCGCTCCAGGCCGGCTGTGACGGCCCTCGGGAGGGAGCCTCCTCCGGCCTCCCCTTACCCTGGAGCAATGACCAGCAGCAGTGACCGGACCGGAGCAGTGGACGAAGTGGGCGTTACTCGAAGCTACGAGATCCGCACCTACGGGTGCCAGATGAACGTCCACGACTCCGAGCGGCTCTCCGGTCTGCTGGAGGACGCGGGCTACGTCCGTTCGCCCGAGGGCACCGACGAGGGCGACGCCGACGTCGTCGTCTTCAACACCTGCGCGGTGCGGGAGAACGCCGACAACAAGCTGTACGGCAACCTCGGCCGGCTGGCTCCCATGAAGACGAAGCGGCCCGGGATGCGGATCGCCGTCGGCGGCTGCCTCGCCCAGAAGGACCGCGACACCATCGTCAAGCGGGCCCCCTGGGTGGACGTGGTCTTCGGCACGCACAACATCGGCTCCCTCCCGGTGCTGCTGGAGCGCGCACGCGTCCAGGAAGAGGCTCAGGTCGAGATCGCCGAGTCCCTGGAGGCGTTCCCCTCGACGCTGCCCACGCGGCGCGAGAGCGCGTACGCGGCCTGGGTCTCCATCTCCGTCGGGTGCAACAACACCTGCACCTTCTGCATCGTCCCGGCGCTGCGCGGCAAGGAGAAGGACCGTCGCCCCGGCGACATCCTCGCCGAGGTCGAGGCGCTCGTCGCCGAGGGCGTCACCGAGATCACCCTCCTCGGACAGAACGTCAACGCCTACGGCTCCGACATGGGCGACCGTGAGGCGTTCTCCAAGCTGCTGCGCGCGTGCGGCGCGATCGAGGGCCTGGAGCGCGTCCGCTTCACCTCCCCGCACCCCCGGGACTTCACCGACGACGTCATCGCCGCGATGGCCGAGACGCCCAACGTGATGCCGCAGCTGCACATGCCGCTCCAGTCCGGTTCGGACACGGTGCTCAAGGCGATGCGCCGCTCGTACCGCCAGGAGCGCTTCCTGGGGATCATCGACAAGGTCCGTGCCGCCATGCCCGACGCGGCGATCTCGACCGACATCATCGTGGGCTTCCCCGGCGAGACCGAGGAGGACTTCGAGCAGACCATGCACGTCGTGCGCGAGGCGCGCTTCGCGCAGGCGTTCACCTTCCAGTACTCCAAGCGCCCGGGCACCCCGGCCGCCGATATGGAGGGGCAGATCCCCAAGGCGGTCGTGCAGGCCCGCTACGAGCGCCTGGTCGCCCTCCAGGAGGAGATCTCCTGGGAGGAGAACAAGAAGCAGGTCGGCCGGACCCTCGAGATCCTCGTGGCCGAGGGCGAGGGCCGCAAGGACGACGCGACCCGCCGCCTGTCCGGCCGCGCCCCCGACAACCGCCTGGTCCACTTCAGCAAGCCCGAGGAGCCGGTGCGCCCCGGCGACGTGGTGACCGTCGAGATCACCTACGCCGCCCCGCACCACCTGCTCGCCGAGGGCCCCGCGATCGCCGTCCGCCGCACGCGCGCCGGTGACGCCTGGGAGAAGCGCAACGCCGCGCCCGCCGAGAAGCCGGCCGGCGTGATGCTGGGCATCCCGGCCATCGGCGCCCCCGCCCCGACGCCGGCCCCGGCCGCCGCCGGCTGCGGCTGCGACTGACGGACGAAGGGGGGGATCCGTTGACGACCTGGGGTCTGATCGTCGAGACGACCGTGGGGACCGGCGACCGCAAGCACACCTCTGGTTCGGTCATGGCCCACTTCGAGGGCTCCCGTGACGATGCCTTGCGGGAGCTGGAGGCGCGCGCCCGGCACTTCACGCCGCAGCACCCGATGAGCGCCCGGCGCAGTCGGCTGTTCCGCACGACGGACGGATTCGACCTGGTCGTGGACGGGGTCTGGGACACCTTCCTCACCCGCTTCACCGTGGCCGAGCTGCTGCGCGACAGCGACGCGCCCCCGCCTCCCCCGCTCCCTGAGGAGGCGCCTGAGGAAACCCCTGAGGTGCCCGTTGAGCCCGTTGAGCCACGGTCTTCCGTGGCGGAGGCTCCGAGGTACGACGCGGACGGCGTGCCCGTCAAGCCGTCCTGGCTGGGCCGCGCCGACCTCCCCTGACGCCGTACAGCGCTTGTTAGGGTGCCGACATGCTCGTCGCCGCCGCTGTCTGCCCCTGCCCGCCACTGCTGGTGCCCGAGGTCGCCTCCGGGGCCTCGCCCGAGCTCGACGGCCTGCGGGCCGCGTGCCTGGACGCCGTGGCGGTGCTGGCCGCGGCGCGCCCCGACCGGCTCGTGGTCCTCGGCCCGGCCGGTTCCGCGGGACAGGGCGCGTACCCCGAGGGCGCGGCCGGATCATTCCGGGCCTTCGGCGTGGAGGCCGACGTCAGGCTCGGACAGGGCGGCCCCGCGGGAGACCGGGAACTGCCGCAGTCCCTGGCCGTCGCGGGCTGGCTGCTCGGGCGTACGGGCTGGGCCGCCGCACCCGTCGAGGGGCTGGGTGTCGGCGCGACGCTGGAGGCCGCGCGCTGCCTGGAGGCCGGCCGTGAACTGGCCGCGGGGGACGAGAGGGTCGCGCTGCTGGTCATGGGCGACGGCAGTGCCTGCCGGACGCTCAAGGCCCCCGGCTATCTCGACGACCGGGCCGAAGGCTTCGACTCCGGCGCCGCGCGGGCGCTGGGCTCGGCCGACATCACCGCGCTGGCCGCGCTCGACGCGGAGCTGGCCCACGAGCTGAAGGCCGCCGGACGGGCGCCTTGGCAGGTCCTGGCGGGCGCGGGCGAGGGCGCGGGTCTGAAGGGTGAACTGCTCCACGACGACGCCCCCTACGGAGTGGGTTACTTCGTCGCCACCTGGTCCTAGCGACGGCTCCGCCCTGAGCGGCGCCCAGACGGCGTGGAACCGTCCGGACGGGTTCCGCTGCCTCCCGATGCCCGTAAGGCCGGGAGAGCGGCACACAGAGCGGCTGCGCCCCCATAGGAGAAGCAACGACGACGGGCCGCGGAGCGGATGCTCCGCGGCCCGTCGTCGACGAGGTCTCAGGAGGCGGTGGAGCCCGGCCCGTCCTCCTTGCCATCCTTCTTGGCGAGGTGGTCGAGGGCGTCCTTGGCCTTGCCGGTGCCTGTCTCGATCTGGCTGCTGTACTTGCCCTTGGTCTTCTCGTCGACGACCTTGGCCGCCTTCTCCAACCCCTGCTCGATCTTGTCCCCGTGCTGCTGCGCGAGGTCGCCGACCTTGTCCTTCACGGGACCGAGCTTGGCCTTGAGATTATCCAACAGACCCATGGCGC
Source organism: Streptomyces sp. NPDC051173 (assembly GCF_040689515.1). Lineage (NCBI taxonomy): Bacteria > Bacillati > Actinomycetota > Actinomycetes > Kitasatosporales > Streptomycetaceae > Streptomyces > Streptomyces sp. NPDC051173. The sequence continues at coordinate 14,205 of NZ_JBFBBD010000028.1, read as the reverse complement.
CTTCCCTCGTCTTTCCTGGTCGGAAGCTACTTACGGGCGCCCTCACCGGCCTCGCTGTCCGCCGCCTTCTCCGCGGACTGCTGCTTGGGAATCTCGACTCCCTCGGCCGGTGCGGCCTCCGCCTCGGCCTCGCCGGACTTCTCCGGCTCCGCCTCGGCGGTCTCGGCAGTCGCCGCCTCGTCGGCCGATTCCGCCGTCAGAGTGGCTGCCGCCGCCTCTTCGGTTGACGCCTCGGCCTTCTTGCGGCGAAACCTTGAAAACACGCCCATATCTACTCCATTACCTTACTGGTGTGAGAGAAGCCCCGCGTCGCCCGGAGCGTTCCATTGCGCCGCTTCCGGACAGCGGTCCGTGAACCGACTCTCGGAACCTCGCAACAGGCAACGAAACCGACAGCGTCGCGTCACGTCGCTCGTTCGAGGGGCGCGCCAAAGGTTTGCGAGACTGATGCGGTGAAAAACCCGGTGAAAAACGCACGTCCCGCCCCGCGGGTCATCGCCGTCGTCGGCTCCACGGCGGCCGGCAAGTCCGATCTCGGCGTCGCCCTCGCCCAGCACCTGGGCGGTGAGGTGGTCAACGCGGACTCCATGCAGCTCTACCGGGGCATGGACATCGGCACCGCCAAACTGACGCTCGAGGAGCGGCAGGGCGTACCGCACCACCTGCTCGACATCTGGGACGTCACGGAGGCCGCCAGCGTCGCCGAGTACCAGCGGCTCGCCCGCGCCGAGATCGACCGGCTGCTCGCGGAGGGCCGAACCCCCGTGCTCGTCGGGGGGTCCGGGCTCTACATCAAGGGCACGATCGACGCCCTCGAATTCCCCGGCACGGATCCGGCCGTACGCGCCCGCCTGGAGGGCGAACTGGAGGAGCAGGGCCCCGGCGCGCTGCACGCGCGGCTCGCCGCCGCCGACCCCGCCGCCGCCCGCGCGATCCTGCCGGGCAACGGCCGGCGCATCGTGCGTGCCCTGGAGGTCATCGAGCTCACCGGCAAGCCGTTCACGGCCAACCTGCCCGGTGAAGAGCCCGTGTACGACGCGTTGCAGATCGGCGTCGACGTCGAACGCCCAGAGTTGGACGAGCGGATCACCGTCCGCGTCGACCGCATGTGGGAGGCCGGACTCGTCGACGAGGTGCGGGCCCTGGAGCGCGAGGGCCTGCGCGAGGGGCGCACCGCCTCGCGCGCGCTCGGCTATCAGCAGGTGCTCGCGTTCCTCGCGGGGGAGTGCACCGAGGAGGAGGCGCGCACGGAGACCGTACGGGCCACGAAGCGGTTCGCCCGGCGGCAGGACTCGTGGTTCCGCCGGGACGGCCGCGTGCACTGGCTGAGCGCCGCCGCGGACCGCAGGGCGGAACTTCCCGGGCAGGCCCTGACGTTGCTCGAACGGGCGGTCACAGCCTGATCACGTGATGGCATCGGGACGCTATGCAAGCCCTTCCGGCCTGCGTGAGCGTGCCATCATCAAGCGGTCGATCGAGCGGTGAAGTCCGAGTGGGGAGGGCGCGTGGCGATGGAGGCCGGCCCTCGTGACAGACCGCAACAACCGCCGCAGGGTGAACCGGAAGCACTCACTCCGGATGGCCCCGAGGAGACCGAAGGTTCGGTGACCGGCGTCACCGTTCCGGCGCCCGCCTCGTTCCGCGAGCTGCGCCCCCAGCGCAGGCTGCGCGTCTGGCAGATCGCTCCCATCGTGGCGCTGGCCGCCACCGGCTCGCTGATGTTCGCCTTCCCGCTCGCCTTCGAGTTCGGGGACGGCGGGCCGGTCGTCGCGATGCTCGGGCTGCTCATCAGCTGCTGCGCCGCGGGCTGGGCCGTCATGGCGGCCCGCCGCGTCGGCTACACCTGGCCCGGGCTGCCGCCGAGAGGCTCCGGGGACCGCCCGGACTGGCGGTACGTGGCGGCGTACGTCGCCGTCGTTGCGGTGGTGGTCATCCTGGCCGTGTGGCGCGTGGCGCGCCTGCGTTAGCCGCCGACGGCGGATCCTTGCCCGGGGCCCGGCGGGAGGCGTCCTCGGTCACCGGAGGGGCTGGATGCGCGCCTGCGTCGGTCCGGCCTCCAGGACGCTGCTGCGGCTGCGGACGACGCCTCCCGCAGCCGACCGTGAGGGCCCGCCCAGGAGGCCGTCTCCCGAGTGCCCCGTACCATCGAAGCGTGAGCACCGCGCAGATCGCCTTCCTCAAGGGTCACGGCACCGAGAACGACTTCGTGATCATCCCCGACCACGACGGCCGGATCGAGCTGTCACCGGCCGCCGTCGCCCGGCTGTGCGACCGCCGGGCGGGCCTGGGGGCCGACGGCGTCCTGCGGGTCGTGCGGTCCGCCGCCGACCCCGAGGCGCGCGCCATGGCCGCCGAGGCCGAGTGGTTCATGGACTACCGCAACAGCGACGGCTCCATCGGCGAGATGTGCGGCAATGGCGTCCGCGTCTTCGCCCGGTACCTCCAGCGCGCCGGCCTCGCGGGCGCCGGTGACCTCGCGATCGCGACCCGCGCGGGCATCCGCCGGGCGCGCATCGCCAAGGAGAGCGAGGGCGGCGACGTCACCGTCTCGATGGGCAAGGCGCTGCTGATCGACGGGGACGTCACCGTCACGGTCGGGGACCGCAGCTGGCCCGCCCGCAACGTCAACATGGGCAATCCGCACGCCGTCCTGTTCACCGAGGACCTCGCGGACGCGGGGAACCTCTTCGACGCGCCCGTGGTCACGCCCGCCGCCGCCTACCCGGACGGCACCAACGTCGAGTTCGTCGTCGACCGCGGCCCGCGCCACGTCGCCATGCGGGTGCACGAGCGCGGTTCCGGCGAGACCCGTTCCTGCGGCACCGGAGCCTGTGCGGTGATGGTCGCGACGGCCCGCCGGGACGGCGCCGACCCGACGCGCACCGGCGTTCCGGTCAGCTACACCGTGGACGTCCCGGGCGGCCGTCTGGTGATTGGTGAGTTCCCGGACGGGACGGTGGAGATGACCGGCCCCGCGGTGATCGTCGCGGAGGGCGCGTTCGACACCTCCTGGCTGGCCACGGCGCTCGCCTGACCCCCGCACTACCGCGATTCCGCGCGACTGCCGAACTCCTGGCTGCGTGGCTCGCTCGAATGGGTGATCCGTTTCACTCTGGGCGAGAGCGGGTGAGCGGCGCGTGATGGGCTCGGTAACATCAAGCACCGGGGTCTGGAGGCGACGGGCCGGCCACCGGTCGACGCTGCCGGAGGTGCCCATGAGCGCAGAGGCCCCGAACGAAGGTGCTCTCGGCCGCAGGCGCGGCCGCGCCCGTATCGACCTGAGGCGGCTCGGGCGCGCGGCGCTCAGCGGCTCCGGGTCGCGCGGCCGCCTCCCGGACGCCATCGACCACGTCGCCAAGGTCCACCGGGCCCACCACCCCGGCGCGGACCTCGACATCCTGTGCAGGGCTTATCTCCTCGCCGAGTCCTCCCACCGCGGGCAGACACGCAAGAGCGGCGAACCGTACATCACCCACCCGCTCGCGGTGACCCTGATCCTCGCCGAACTGGGCGCCGAGACCACCACCTTGACCGCCTCCCTGCTGCACGACACGGTCGAGGACACCGAGGTGACGCTGGATCAGGTGCGCTGCCAGTTCGGCGAGGAGGTCCGCTTCCTGGTCGACGGTGTCACCAAGCTGGAGAAGGTCGACTACGGTGCGGCGGCCGAGCCCGAGACCTTCCGCAAGATGCTGGTCGCCACCGGCAACGACGTCCGCGTGATGTCCATCAAACTCGCCGACCGGCTGCACAACATGCGCACGCTGGGTGTGATGCGCCCCGAGAAGCAGGCGCGCATCGCCAAGGTCACCCGCGACGTACTGATCCCGCTCGCGGAACGGCTGGGCGTCCAGGCGCTCAAGACCGAGCTGGAGGACCTGGTCTTCGCGATCCTCCACCCCGAGGAGTACGCCCGCACCCGCGACCTCGTCCTCGCCCACGCGGACCGTCCCGATCCACTGGTGGAGACGGCCGAGCGGGTGCGCGCCGTGATGCGTGAAGCGGGCATCGCGGCCGACGTCCTCGTCCGCTCCCGGCACTTCGTCTCCGTCCACCGGGTGCGGCTCAAGCGCGGCAGGGTGACCGGGTCGGACCTGGGGCGGCTCCTGGTGCTCGTCGCGGAGGACGCCGACTGCTACGCGGTCCTCGGTGAACTCCACACGTGCTTCACGCCGTTCGTCTCGGAGTTCAAGGACTTCATCGCGGTGCCGAAGTTCAACCTCTACCAGTCGTTGCACACCGCCGTGGCCGGCCCGAGCGGCGAGGCCGCGCAGGTGCTCATCCGCACGCACCAGATGCACCGCGTCGCCGAGGCCGGTGTCGTCGCCCTGGGGAACCCGTACGCGACCCCCGAGACGCCCGACGCGGCGGACGGCGAGCGCGTCGACCCCACCCGGCCCGGCTGGCTCTCCCGGCTCCTGGAGTGGCAGCGTGCCACGCCCGACCCCGACACCTTCTGGACCTCCCTGCGGGACGAGCTGGCCCAGGACCGCGAGGTCACCGTCTTCCGTGCCGACGGAGGCACGATCGGCCTCCCGGCCGGATCGAGCTGTGTCGACGCGGCGTACACACAGTACGGCGACGGCGCGCACAGCTGCATCGGCGCACGGGTCAACGGCCGTCTGGCGACGCTCAGCACGGTCCTGCGCGACGGCGACACCCTCCAGCTGCTGATGTCCCGCGACACCGCCTCCGGGCCGTCCCCGGACTGGCTGGAGCACGCCCGTACGCCCGCGGCGCGCATCGCCATCGAGCGCTGGCTGGCCACCCATCCGGCGCCGGACCCCGTCGCCCCGCCCGCACTCCTGGCACCGGACCGCCCCTGTCCGCCGCCCCGCGCCACCGCCCAGGCCCCCCGGTGGCCCGTGGTGGTCACCGCCGACGGCACCGATCTGGCGGCCACCAGCGTGCGGCTCGCAGGCTGCTGTACGCCCGTACCGCCCGACGAGGTCACCGGCTTCGCCGTGCGGGGCGGCGCGGTGACCGTGCACCGCGCGCACTGTCCCGCGGTGGGCCGGATGGTCACCTCGGGACGCCATCCGGTGGAAGTGCGTTGGAGTAGCCCCGAGAGCGCGGGGGCTTTCGACTACAGGGTCACGCTCCTCGCCGAATCGTTCAGCAGGCCGCATCTGCTGGCCGACCTCACCGAGGCCATCGCGGGGGAGGGGGCCGCGGTCATCTCCGCTGCTGTCGAACCACCGCACGAGCAGCGCGTGCGGCACACCTACACCCTCCAACTGGCCGACGCCGCCCAGCTGCCCGAGCTGATCCGGGCCATGCGGCGCGTCCCGGGGGTCTATGACGTCGAAAGGGCGGGACGGGCCTTCGCCGGAGCGCGGCTCTAGTCGTTCGGAGAGGTGACCCGCGGACGACGCGGGGAAGCTTCCCGAGCGTGTGACCGTGTGCGGGCTTCGCACGGAAAACGTCCACCGGTGTGACGCTCGTACAGCCTTCCGAAACGCTCATACGGGTGGGGCGGCGTCGTGCCGCCGACGGCGGTGCCTTCCGCGCTGATAGCGGTGGACGCATGCCGCACTCTCCCGGGACGCGCTCCCCGAACCGCCGCCGGTCCGTACGCCGCCGGGCCGCCTTCTCCACGGCCGCAGCCACGGCACTTCTCGTGGGCGCCGCCGCCCCGCCCGCCCCCACCGCGGAGGGGATCGGTGACCGGCTCTTCCCGTACCTGGGCAACCCGGGCTTCTACGTGGCCGACTACGACATCGCCCTCGACTACCACGGCAACGACCGTCCGCTCGACGCCGTGACCACCATCAGGGCCGAGGCGACCTCCCGGCTGGACCACTTCAATCTGGACTTCACCCAGGGCACCGTCCACTCGATCGAGGTCAACGGAGCGCGCGCGGAGTTCACGCCCGTCAAGGAGGACCTTGTCGTCACTCCCGCGAGGGCCCTGCCGCCCCACGGCCGCTTCACGGTCAAGGTGCACCACACCAGCGACCCGCGCGGCGCGGGGGACGGCGGCTGGGTCCGCACGACCGACGGGCTGGTCATGGCCAATCAGGCCGACGCCGCCCACCGGATCTTCCCGGGCAGTGACCATCCCTCGAACAAGGCCCGCTTCACCTTCCACGTCACCGCGCCCAAGGACCTGACCGTGGTCGCCAACGGCCTGCCCCTGGGCCGGGTCACCCACGGCGCGGAGACCACCTGGACGTACCGGACCGCGCATCCCATGGCCACCGAGCTCGCGCAGGTCGCCATCGGCCGGTCCGCCGTCCCCCGCCGCAACGGCCCCCACGGGCTGCCCGTCCGTGACGTCGTACCGGCTGCCGAACAGCAGCGGCTGGAGAAGTGGACAGCGAGGACCCCCGACCAGCTCGCCTGGATGGAGAAGCGGGTCGGAGCCTTCCCCTTCGAGACCTACGGAGTGCTGATGGCGGATGCGTCCACCGGCTTCGAGCTGGAGACGCAGACGCTGTCCCTCTTCGAGCGCGCCCTGTTCACCCGGACCGACATCCCCGACTGGTACCTCGAATCGATCATGGTGCACGAGCTCGCCCACCAGTGGTTCGGCGACAGTGTCAGCCCCCGGATGTGGTCGGACCTCTGGCTCAACGAAGGCCACGCCACCTGGTACGAGGCGCTGTACGCGGAGGAGCGGGGCGGCACGAAGTTCGCCGACCGGATGCGCATGGCGTACGAGTTCTCCGACGCCATGCGCGCCGACGGGGGCCCGCCCGCCGCCCCCAGGGGGCCCGCGCCCGGGAAGAAGATCAGCATCTTCCGGCCGGTCGTCTACGACGGCAGCGCGGTGGTGCTCTACGCGCTGCGCGAGAAGATCGGGACCGCGGCCTTCGAGAGCCTGGAGCGCCAGTGGGTCGCCCGCCACCGCGACTCGACCGCCACCACGGCCGACTTCGCCGCCCTCGCCTCGCGGATCTCGCACCAGGACCTGACGCAGTTCCTGCAGGGCTGGCTTTTCGGGCCCACCACTCCGCCCATGCCGGGCCACCCCGACTGGAAGCCCACCCGGAAACCCGCGTGACGGCCCGGTGGCGGCGTGGGAACATCGACACGTCGGCGCGCGGGCCGGCCCCGGGAATCTCCGGGGGCCACAGCACGTTGTCGACGGTGTGGTCCCCCGCCGGGGGCCGCCACTTCCCAACGACGTAAGGATCAAATGACCTCCTCTTCTTCCCTTCCCCAGGACCGGCAGAGCCTCCCGGAGAGCCTTCGGGCCGACGCCCTGATGGAAGAGGACGTCGCCTGGAGCCACGAGATCGACGGGAAGCGCGACGGCGAGCAGTACGACCGCTCCGAGCGTGCGGCACTGCGCCGTGTGGCGGGACTCTCCACCGAGCTGGAGGACGTCACCGAGGTCGAGTACCGGCAGCTGCGCCTGGAGCGCGTGGTGCTGGTGGGTGTGTGGACGTCGGGCACCGTGCAGGACGCGGAGAACTCCCTCGCGGAGCTGGCCGCCCTCGCCGAGACGGCGGGCGCCCTCGTGCTCGACGGCGTCGTGCAGCGCCGCGACAAGCCGGACCCGGCCACGTACATCGGCTCGGGCAAGGCGCTGGAGCTGCGGGACATCGTCCTGGAGTCCGGCGCCGACACCGTGGTCTGCGACGGTGAGCTCAGCCCCGGCCAGCTCATCCATCTCGAGGACGTCGTCAAGGTCAAGGTGGTCGACCGGACCGCCCTGATCCTCGACATCTTCGCCCAGCACGCCAAGTCCCGAGAGGGCAAGGCCCAGGTCTCCCTGGCCCAGATGCAGTACATGCTGCCGAGGCTGCGCGGCTGGGGTCAGTCGCTCTCCCGGCAGATGGGCGGCGGCGGCTCCGGTTCGTCCGGCGGCGGCATGGCCACACGTGGTCCCGGTGAGACCAAGATCGAGACGGACCGTCGGCGGATCCGCGAGAAGATGGCGAAGATGCGCCGGGAGATCGCGGAGATGAAGACCGGCCGCGACATCAAGCGCCAGGAGCGCCGGCGCAACAAGGTGCCCTCGGTCGCCATCGCCGGATACACCAACGCGGGCAAGTCCTCGCTGCTCAACCGGCTCACGGGAGCCGGTGTGCTGGTGGAGAACTCCCTGTTCGCCACCCTCGACCCGACCGTGCGCCGGGCCGAGACGCCCAGCGGACGGCTCTACACCCTGGCCGACACCGTCGGCTTCGTACGGCACCTGCCGCACCACCTGGTCGAGGCGTTCCGCTCCACCATGGAGGAGGTCGGGGACTCCGACCTGATCCTGCACGTGGTGGACGGCTCGCACCCGGCGCCGGAGGAGCAGCTGGCCGCCGTGCGCGAGGTGATCCGCGAGGTCGGCGCGGTCGACGTGCCGGAGATCGTCGTGATCAACAAGGCGGACGCGGCCGACCCGCTCGTGCTCCAGCGCCTGCTGCGCATCGAGAAGCACTCGCTGGCCGTCTCCGCGCGCACCGGTGAGGGCATCGCGGAGCTGCTCGAGCTGATCGACACCGAGCTGCCCCGGCCCTCCGTCGAGATCGAGGCGCTCGTGCCCTACACCCGGGGCGGTCTCGTCGCGCGGACGCACGCCGACGGTGAGGTGATCTCCGAGGAGCACACCCCGGAGGGCACGCTCCTCAAGGCACGGGTCCACGAGGAACTGGCCGCGGAGCTCCAGCGCTACGTCCCGGCAGCCCGCGGCTGACCGCCTGCCGTCCGTACGCACACGAAGGCCCGCCCCCGTCCGGGGGCGGGCCTTCGGGCTTCACCGCTTACTGGTTGGCGAACTTCCGGCTGATGCCGTCATAGACGCCCTTGGCCTCCGGGCCCAGGTGCGGGCCTGCGAGCCAGGTGCTGTTGGCCGGGCCGATGGAGGTGTTGGAGACCAGCACCACCTTGCCGTCGCGCTGGGCGAACCAGCCGCCGCCGGATGAACCGCCGGTCATCGTGCAGCCGATGCGGTACATCGTCGGCTGCGACGGGTCGATCGTCAGCCGGCCCGGCTTGTCGACGCAGTCGTACATCTTCTGCCCGTCGAAGGGCGGTGCGGCCGGGTAGCCCCAAGCGCCCATCGACTGGATGGACTTCACCTGCGGGGCGTCGAAGTCCACGGTGAGGGCGTTGCCGACGGTCTCCTCGAGGGACTTGCCGGAAGCGGTCTCCGGCTTCACGTGCAGCACGGAGAAGTCATAGGGAGCACCGGCGCCACCGGTCTCGGCGCCCTGCGTGATCCACTGCGAGGACGTCTGCGCCCAGTCCGCCCACCACACGCCGTACGGGGCGACGTCCTGCACCGGCGCGGTGTTGACCTGCGAGCCGGGCAGGCCCTTGTCGTTGTAGGACGGCACGAAGGCGATGTTGCGGTACCAGCCGCCGCTCTTGCCCGAGTGCACACAGTGACCTGCGGTCCACACCATGTTGGACTTGCCGGGGTGTGCCGGGTCCTTGACGACCGTCGCCGAACAGACCATGTGGCCCTCGGGGCTGTCGAAGAAGACCTTGCCGACCGGGGCGGCGTTGTTGTGGTACGGCAGGTCGACCGACTTGGCCGTCACCGCCTTCGGCTCGGGGTCGGTGACACCCTGGTCGCCGGACGCGCCGGGAGCGGCGCCCGGGGCGCCCTTGCTCGACAGCGTCTTGTCGCTGGAGCGGGCGTCCTTCATGGTGTCGGGCTTCCAATGCCCCTTGATGATGGGGTTGATGAAGTCACGGGCCTCACGGAGCCACTGGTCCTTGTCCCAGTTCTTCCAGGCGCCGTTCTTCCACTTGTCCAGGTCCTTGAGCGACGAGGGCAGGTTCTTGGGCAGCTGGATGCCGTCGTCGCCCGTCTGGGCGGCGGAGGCACTGGGCTTGTCGCTACCGGACGCCTTGTCGTCGGAAGGACCGCACGCGGTGGCTGTCAGGGCCAGCGCGGCGGTCAGAGCGGCCGCTGCCAGCGCGGGCCGGCGGATGGATGGCATGGAGTGGGTTCCCCCTGAATCGATCTCTTGACGCAGCGGCGCCCGCGCTGTGCGCGGGCGCCTATAAATTTGTCATGTACCGCCCCAGCGGGGTGGCAGGACCCCCACTATGCCGGTGCGGTGGGAGACGGGCGCGGCCGGGTCCCCGGTTCCGGGCCGAAGGTTCTTGACGGTCGGCCGTGTTCCGCCGCTCGCGGCGTCGTTGGTACGTACAGGGGAGAACCGATCGGAGTTCAGCACCAGGAGGTCCCAGAGTCGTGACCTTGACCCGGCTGCAACCGACCTCACCGCCGGGGATCCGTGACGGTGTCCTCCGGCGGCAGCCGGCCCGGGAAGCGGCGGCCCGTACGTACGCCCGCTCGCTGCCGGTCGTGCCGGTGCGTGCCCGGGGGCTGACGGTCGAGGGTGCCGACGGCCGCCGCTATCTCGACTGCCTCTCGGGAGCGGGCGCGTTGGCGCTCGGCCACAATCACCCGGTCGTGCTCGAAGCGATCCGCGCCGTGCTTGACTCGGGCGCCCCACTGCATGCGCCGGACCTCGCCACACCCGTACAGGAAGCGTTCACCAACGAGCTGTTGGCCACGTTGCCGCGCGGCCTGGCCGACAGGGCGCGGATCCGGTTCTGCGGCCCGACGGCCGCCGACGCGCTGCGGGAGGCCGCCGCACTCGTACGGGGCGCGACCGGCCGAACGGAACTGCTCACCCTTTCCGGCGCGCCAGCCGAGACCTCTCTCGCCCTGTCCGGGCCGTCCGACATGTTCCTCGCGGCCCTGGGGAGCGGCGGGCGCGCACCGGCCGCGGTGGTCGTCGAGCCCGTGGCGGGCGAGGGCGCCGTGCTCCCGGCACCGGACGGCCTGCTGCGGCGCGCACGTGACATCACCGCCGCCCGCGCGATCCCCCTCGTCGTGGACGAGTCGGCGACCGGCGTGGGGCGCACCGGAGCCTTCTGGGCCGTGGAGCACAGCGGCATCGTGCCCGATGTGATGGTGCTGTCCCACGCCATCGGCGGCAGCCTCCCCCTCGCCGCCGTCGTCCACCACGCCGACCTCGGCGGCTGCCCGCCCGCCGCCCGCGCGGACGCCTGCCGGGGCAACCAACTGGCCATGGCGGCGGGCGCGGCGACCCTGCGGTACGTACGGGAGAACGGCCTCGCCGGGCGTGCGGCGGCACTCGGCGCACACATCCTCCGGCGGCTCCGGACACTCGACCACGCGTGCGTCGGCGAGGTGCGGGGGATCGGCCTCATGATCGGCATCGAGTGCGCGCCCGGACCGGCCGCCGCCGTGCAGCGCGAGTGCCTGCGCCGGGGGCTCATCGTCGAACTGGGCGGCCCGCACTCCTCCGTCCTGCGCCTCCTGCCTCCCCTCACGATCACCGACGAGCAGACGGAAGCCGTCCTCGACCGGCTGGCGGACGCCCTCGCCGCAGTCGACCGGACCCACCGCCGCGCAGCCACTCCGAGCACGCTGAAGGAGGCAGGCCCCGCGACCCCGGCCTGACGCCGGGGCACGTGTGCCGCACCGTATGAACGCATCCACCGGGACCGAGGCACCCGCCGTCCACCGGGACCACCGCCCCGCCGGTCAGCCCAAGGCGTCCGTGGTGCCGGGTCAGGGCGCGGGCCCCGACTCGCGGACGCCGGCCGCTCCCGACCCGCTGGAGCACCCCGACCCCGGGGCCGCCGCGGACGCGGCCACCGTGGAGGGCCTGCTGCGCTGCTGGGTCCGCGAGAACGACATCGCCCGCCCGGACGGCAGCGCGCTGCACCTGCCCCTCACCGCGAGCGGTGCCGCCCTGCGCGTCCCTGTGCACTACTGGTCCGCCACCGGCTGGCACCGCTTCGGGTCGCCCAGTCTGATGGACGGTCCCGTCGACGCCCCGCCCGTCGACGCCGTCACCCTGGCCGCCCTCCTCGGCCGGGAGATCGCGCACCAGGAGACACCGGCCGGTCGCTCGGCAGCCGAACTCGTGGGCCGGGTCGCGGACTCGGCCCGCCGTACGGCCGATTTCCTCGCGGACCGACGCGCCCGGCCCGCCGACCCGGACGGCGACAACCTCTTCCTCTACGCGGAACAGTCCCTGCTGCTCGGACACCCCCTCCACCCCGTGCCCAAGAGCCGTGAGGGCCTCTCCGGAGCCGAATCCCGCGCCTACTCACCCGAGACGCGCGGCTCCTTCCCGCTGCACTGGCTGGCCGTCCACCGCTCCCTGCTCGCCGGCGAATCGGCGTGGACCGAGCGTGGCCGGGCGATCGACGCCGTCACGCTCGCCGCCCGGCTCGCCGGCCCCGGACTGCACCTGCCGCCGGACACCGTGGCCCTGCCGGCGCACCCCTGGCAGGCACGTGAGCTGCGCGGCCGCCCGGCCGTCGCCCGCCTCCTCGAAGCCGGGCTGCTCCACGACCTCGGCGCGCACGGTGAGCCGTGGTACCCCACCTCGTCCGTACGCACCCTGCACCGCCCCGGCGCGCCCGCGATGCTGAAGCTCTCCCTGGGGCTGCGCATCACCAACTCGCGCCGGGAGAACCTCCGCAAGGAGCTGCGGCGCGGCGTCGAGGTGCACCGGTTGCTGCGCAGCGGCCTCGCCGAGAGGTGGCGCGCGACGTGCTCCGGCGGCCTCGGTTTCGACATCGTCCGCGATCCCGCCTGGCTCGCCGTCGACGACCCGGACGGCACACCGCTGAAAGGCCTGGACGCCGTCATCCGGCACAACCCCTTCGGCCCCGGGGACGACGCCGCGTGCCTCGCCGGGATCGTCTCGCCACGCCCTTGGCCGGCCACCGACGGCCACCCCGGACGGCCCCGCATGTCCTCCCGCCTCGCCTGCCTCGTGGCCCGGCTGGCGCACCGCACCGGGCGACCCGCGGGTGCCGTCTCGGCGGAGTGGTTCCTGCGATACCTGGAAGCGGTCGTCCGGCCCGTGCTGTGGCTCGACGGCGAGGCGGGCATCGCACTGGAGGCCCACCAGCAGAACACGCTGGTCCTCCTGGACCGGGAGGGCTGGCCCGCCGGTGGCCGCTTCCGCGACAACCAGGGCTACTACTTCCGCGAGTCCCACCGTGAGGCCCTCGACAGCAGGCTCCCCGGAATCGGCGCGGAGAGCGACACGTTCGTCTCCGACGAGGTGGCCGACGAGCGCTTCGCCTATTACCTCGGCATCAACAACGTGCTCGGTCTGATCGGCGCGTTCGGTGCCCAGCGGCTGGCGGACGAGAGGCTGCTGCTGGCCGCTTTCCGGCGCTTCCTGCAGGACGCCGCCTCCGCGCCGGGCACCGGTGGCTCGTCCCTGCCCGCACGCCTCCTCGGGTCGCCCACGCTCCGTTGCAAGGCGAATCTGCTGACCAGGCTGCACGGGCTCGACGAGCTCGTCGGCCCGGTCGACACCCAGTCCGTCTACGTCACCATCGCCAACCCCCTTGTCACACCGGCCGGATGACCGGTGGCAGCCCGGACGAGTGGCGTCCGGCCGGGCGCTGTCGAACACCGGGGGACGCACCGAGAGGAGAGTGCCGTCGTGTCGCCCACCGACCCCAGTGTGAGTTCCAGCACCGACGACACCCTTGACCTGCGGCTGTCCGAGGAACTCGTCGAGTTCATCGCCCACGACCAGCCGGAGCCGCCCGCCCCCGAGAGCGCCGGCACGCCCTGGCGCCGGGGCCCGGACCTCCTCGACTCCCTCGCGGACTGGGGGCCCGTCGAGACCGGGATGGGGCCCTTCCGGCTCGTGCCCGTCCGCGTCGAGCGCGACCTGCCGACCGTCACCCGCTGGATGAACGATCCGGCGGTCGCCGCGTTCTGGGAGCTCGACGGACCCGGGACCGTCGCCGAGGCCCACCTCCGCGCCCAGCTCGACGGCGACGGCCGCAGCGTGCCCTGCCTGGGAGTCCTCGCCGGCGTGCCGATGAGCTACTGGGAGGTCTACCGCGCCGACCTCGACCCCGTCGCCCGCCACTACCCGGCCCGGCCGCACGACACCGGGCTCCACCTCCTCATCGGAAAGGTCTCCTACCGTGGCCGCGGTATCGGCACCCGCTTGCTGCGCTCCGTCGCCGACCTCGTCCTGGACCGCCGTCCCTCCTGCGGCCGGGTCGTCGCCGAACCCGACCTCCGTAACATCCCCTCGGTCTCGGCGTTCCTCAGCGCGGGCTTCCGGCTGACAGCGGAGATCCGCCTGCCGGACAAGCACGCGGCCCTGATGATCCGCGACCGCACGCTGCGCCGGGTCCTCTGAACGCCCCGCGGCGACCCAACTCGGCGATCGCCCTGACCAGTCCGCCGCCCTGCGCAGCGATCCGAGTCTCGCCGGCCAAGCCGTC
>NZ_JBFBBD010000027.1:0-83038 GCF_040689515.1 Streptomyces sp. NPDC051173 | reverse complement strand
TTGAGGACAACGCGCGAAGCGTGTTGCGGGGGTCTGGGGGCTTGCCCCCAGTTTCGGGAAGGGGCGGGGCTGGGGAAGAAGCCCGCCGCAGGCGCGACGCACCCGCGGTCTAAAAGACTGGTGTCTGCGGCAGCCGTCCGTGGGTAGGCCAAGACGTGACCCACCCCCGTCACCCACAGGAGGCCCCCGTGGCCGCGTCCGCTCTTCTGCTGCTCTCCGGGCTCACCAGCTGCACCGAGCCGCCGCTGACCAGCGAGCCGCCCCTCGCCGACACCACGCCTCTCACCAGCGAGCCCCCGCTCACCCCCGAGCCGCCGCTGACCAGTGAACCCACCGCCCGCACACCCTGCGGCACGGACAGCCCGGAGATCTGAGGAGGTGCGGATGGGCAGAGCGCGGCTCGCCGCCCTGCACGGCGTCGCCACCTCCTACGCTCCCGCCCCCGGCCGGAGCGTCGCGGTGTCCGAGGACACCGTCGTCGCGGTCCTCGCCGCCCTGGGCGTCGACGCGTCCACCCCCCGGTCCGTCCAGGAGGCCCTGGAGGCCCGAGAACAGGCGGACGCCCTGCGGCTGCTGCCCGCCACGGTGGTGCTGCGCCCCTCGCGGTCCGGACTGCCCGCGCTGCCGGAAGGCACGCTGCTGCGCGTCGAGACCGAGGACGGGCGGAGTGTGGCGTGGCAGGGGCCCACAAGAGATCCGGCAGGCGTGCGGGAGGCCGCGCGCGCCGGTCGCGCGCCGGACGCCACTGCTTTCTCAGGTTTCTCCGGTTTCTCCGGCGGCCTGCCGTACGGCAGGCACCTCCTGCGGGCCCAGGCCCCCGACGGCCGGAGCGCCGGAGCGTCCCTGATCGTCTCCCCCGAGCGGCTGCCCGAGCCGCCGGAGCGCTCCCACGGCTTCCTCGTCCAGCTGTACTCCCTGCTGTCGGCCCGCTCCTGGGGCATGGGCGACCTCGGTGACCTGGCGGAGCTCGCGGCCTGGTCCGGGCGTACGTACGGCTCGGACTTCGTGCAGGTCAATCCGCTGCACGCGGCCGTGCCCGGCACCCACGGCGCCCCCACCGACCCCTCGCCCTACCGCCCGTCCTCCCGCCGCTTCCCCGACCCGGTGCACCTGCGCGTCGAGGACGTCGCGGAGTACGCCCACCTGACCGGACCCGCGCGCGAGCGGGCCGAGGCGCTCCTGACCCGGGCGGCCGCGCTGCGGGACGGCGTGCTGCGCGGCGGGGAGCTCATCGACCGGGACGCCGTCTGGGCGCTCAAGCGGCGCGCGCTGGAGCTCGTGCGCGCCGTGCCGCTCGGCCCCGGGCGCCGGGCCGCGCACGACGCCTTCCTCGCCGGGCAGGGCCCGGCGCTGGAGGACCACGCCACCTGGTGCGCGCTCGCCGAGGTCCACGGCACCGACTGGCGGGGCTGGCCCGGCGGCCTGAGCGATCCCCGCTCCGCCGCCACGGTCCGGGCCCGCGAGGAGCTCCACGACCGCGTCGGCTTCCACCGCTGGCTCGCCTGGCTGACCGACGAGCAGCTGGCCGCGGCGCAGCGGGCGGCGCGCGAGGCGGGCATGCGCGTCGGGCTCGTCCACGACCTGGCCGTCGGCGTCCACCCCTCGGGCGCCGACGCCTGGGCGCAGCAGGACGCCTTCGCCGCGGGCATGTCCATCGGCGCGCCCCCCGACGCCTTCAACGCCCGCGGCCAGGACTGGGGCCTGCCGCCCTGGCGGCCCGACGCCCTGGAGGCCGGCGGCTACGGCCCGTACCGCGATCTGCTGCGCGGCCTGCTGCGGCACGCGGGGGCGCTGCGGATCGACCACGTGATGGGCCTGTTCCGCCTGTGGTGGGTCCCGGAGGGCCGGGAACCGACGCTGGGCACGTACGTCCGCTACGACCCGGAGGCCATGCTCGGGGTGCTCGCCCTGGAGGCGCACCGCGCGAACGCCACCGTCGTGGGGGAGGACCTCGGCACGGTCGAGCCGGGCGTGCGGGACGCGCTCGCCGAGCGGGGCGTGCTGGGCACCTCGGTGCTGTGGTTCGAGCGGGACTGGGCGCGCGAGCCCGCCGAGCCCCTGGAGCCCGCCCGGTGGCGTACGTCCTGCCTGGCCACCGCCACCACCCACGACCTGCCGAGCACCGCTTCCCGCCTCACCGGCGACCACGTCGGGCTGCGCCACCGGCTGGGCCTGCTCGGCCGCCCGCTCGCCGACGAGCAGCGGGAGGACGCGCGCGAGGTCGCCGAGTGGCTGACGCTCTTCCGGCGGCTGGGCCTGCTGCCGGAGGGGACGGAGGGGGCTGACGGGGCGGACGAGGAGGCCGCCGTCCGGGCCGTCCACCGCTATCTGCTGCTCACCCCGGCGCGCATGATCGGCGTCTGGCTGCCGGACACGGTCGGGGACCGGCGGCCGCAGAACCTGCCGGGCACATGGGACCAGTACCCCAACTGGCGGCTGCCCGTCGCCGATGCCGAGGGCAGGCCCCTCTCCCTGGAGCAGCTGGTGGCCTCGCCCCGGCTGCACGCGCTGATGGAGGAGGTCAGAGCGGTGAGGTCCCCGTAGGGCCACCCCGGACGCGCGGGCCGAGCAGGTGTCCTATACGTTGAGCGCGTGAGCAATAAGGTCAACAAGAACGCCGTGCGTGCCGGTGCCATCGCCACCGGCACAATGCTGATGCTGCTGATGTCGTCCCCCGCGTTCGCGCTCACCCGCGACGACGGTGACGACCCGGGTCCGGGCCTGAGCGTGCTCGACACGCTCGGCCTCTACGTCGCCGCGCCGATCGTCCTCTTCCTGGTGATCGCCGGCATCGTGATGGTCGCCGCGCGCCACAGCGACAACCCGAACACCCGCGACACCCACCACGCGCGCACGCGCTGACCCTTCCTCTCTTCCGCCGCCCGGCGTCCTCGGTCCTTTACGGACCGCAGGACGCCGGGCGGTTCTGTTTTGTGCCCCTGCGCTGTCGCCCGGGACGTCCCCGCCGAGAAGTGAGAGATCAAATTCCGGTACCCCTTGCCGTTTACCGCCCCCTTAACCTACGGTGTCGTAACCTACGGATCCGTAAGTAAGATCATCCCCGCCGCCTGGAGCTGTCTGTGACCATCGCCCCCCTCCGCCACCACGCCCGGGCCGTGTGGAGCGACAGCCGACTGCTGTACGCGCTCGAAGAGGTCGTGGAAGCCGAGCTCAACCGGCATCTGAAGGTCGCCAAGGAGTGGATGCCGCACGAGTACGTGCCGTGGAGCGACGGGCGGAACTTCGACGGGGTGATGGGCGGCGAGGCGTGGGCGCCGGAGCAGTCCAAGGTCACCGACATCGGGCGCACCGCCCTGATCGTCAACCTGCTGACCGAGGACAACCTCCCCAGCTACCACCACGAGATCGCCTCGCTCTTCGGCCGCGACGGCGCCTGGGGCACCTGGGTGCACCGCTGGACCGCGGAGGAGGGCCGGCACGGCATCGTCATGCGCGACTACCTGCTGACCTCGCGGGCCGTCGACCCGGTCGCGCTGGAGCGGTTCCGGATGCAGCACATGTCGGAGGGCTTCGAGTCCGACAACCGGCACAGCATGCTGCACTCCGTCGCGTACGTCGCCTTCCAGGAGCTGGCCACCCGCATCTCGCACCGCAACACCGGCCACCACTCCGGCGACCCCGTCTGCGACCGCATGCTCGCCCGCATCGCCACGGACGAGAACCTGCACATGGTCTTCTACCGCAACCTCCTCGGCAAGGCGTTCGAGCTGGCCCCCGACCAGACCATGGCCGCCGTCCGCGACGTCGTCGTGGGCTTCCGGATGCCGGGCCACGGCATCCCCGGCTTCGAGCGGGCCGCCGCGCAGATGGCCATCGGCGGGATCTACAACCTCCGCATCCACCACGACGACGTGCTCCAGCCGGTGCTGCGCTTCCTGAAGGTCCTGGAGATCACCGGCCTCGGCCCGGACGGCCTGCGCGCCCAGGAGGAGCTCGGCCTGTACATGGGCGGCCTGAACGCGGAGGCCACGAAGTTCGACGAGCGCCGCGAGGCACTGCTCGCCCGCCGCAGGGCCCGCGCGGAAAAGGCCTGAGGCGCCGCGGAAGCACTCGGTCACCTGTCCGTTCCCCGGACAACGGATTGGACTTTTGGGCCACCCAGCACCACATGATGGAGCCGCACATACAGGCGTACAGGAGTAGGGAGTACCCGTGAGGATCGGAATCGTCGGAGCCACCGGCCAGGTCGGCGGAGTCATGCGCAAGATCCTCGCCGAGCGGGTCACGACCGGCCCCATCGGCGAGGTCACCGGGCTGCGCCTGTTCGCCTCCGCGCGGTCCGCCGGTTCCACGCTCCCGTGGCAGGGCTCCGAGATCACCGTCGAGGACGCCGCCACCGCGGACTACTCCGGCCTCGACATCGTGCTCTTCTCCGCCGGCGGCGCCACCTCGCGCGCGCTCGCGGAGAAGGTCGCGGCCCAGGGCCCGGTCGTGATCGACAACTCCTCCGCCTGGCGCATGGACCCCGAGGTCCCGCTCGTCGTCTCCGAGGTCAACCCGGACGCGATCGCGAACCGCCCCAAGGGCATCATCGCCAACCCCAACTGCACGACCATGGCCGCCATGCCCGTGCTGCGCCCGCTGCACGACGAGGCCGGCCTGACCGCGCTGATCGCCACCACCTACCAGGCCGTCTCCGGCTCGGGCCTCGCCGGTGTGGCGGAGCTGGACGGCCAGGTGCGCGCCGTCTCCGACCGGGCGCCCGAGCTGACGCACGACGGCGAGGCCGTCGCGTTCCCCGAGCCCGCGGTCTACAAGCGCCCGATCGCCTTCAACGTGCTGCCCCTGGCCGGCAGCATCGTCGACGACGGCCGCTTCGAGACGGACGAGGAGCAGAAGCTCCGCAACGAGTCCCGCAAGATCCTCGGCATCCCGGAGCTCAAGGTCTCCGGCACCTGCGTGCGGGTCCCGGTCTTCTCCGGCCACTCCCTCCAGGTCAACGCCCGCTTCGAGCGCCCGCTGAGTGTCGAGCGTGCCTACGAGCTGCTCAAGGGCGCCCCCGGCGTCGAGCTGTCCGAGATCCCCACGCCGCTCCAGGCGGCCGGCAAGGACGCCTCCTACGTGGGCCGTATCCGCGCCGACGAGACCGCCGAGAACGGCCTCGCGCTCTTCCTCTCCAACGACAACCTCCGCAAGGGCGCGGCGCTCAACGCCGTCCAGATCGCGGAGCTGGTCGCCGCGGAGCTGCGCGGCTGAGCCGCACCGTGACGTGAAGGGCCGGACGCACGCGCGTCCGGCCCTTCGTGCTGCCCGCACCCCGGGCCGACCCCGGTCAAGGTCCGCCCCGGGGGCGGCATGGAAGGATGGCGCAAACGTCGCGACATAGAAGGAGATGCCCAGGTGCCTGGAACGAACCTGACCCGCGAAGAGGCGCAGCGGCGCGCGCGCCTGCTCACCGTCGACTCGTACGAGATCGACCTCGACCTCTCCGGTGCGCAGGAGGGCGGCACGTACCGCTCCGAGACGCTGGTGCGGTTCGAGGCGGCCGAGGCGGGCGCGGAGTCGTTCATCGACCTGGTGGCGCCGGCCGTGCGCGAGGTCGTGCTGAACGGCACCGCGCTGGACGCGGCCGCGGTGTTCGCGGACAGCCGCATCGCGCTGCCCGGCCTGCTCGCCGGGCGCAACGAGCTGAAGGTCGTGGCGGACTGCGCCTATACCAACACCGGTGAGGGCCTGCACCGGTTCGTCGACCCGGTCGACGAGCAGGCTTATCTCTACACGCAGTTCGAGGTGCCGGACGCGCGCCGCGTCTTCGCCTCCTTCGAACAGCCCGACCTGAAGGCGACGTTCCGGTTCACCGTGAAGGCCCCCGAGGGCTGGACCGTGATCTCCAACTCGCCGACGCCCGAGCGCCCCGCCGACAACATCTGGCGCTTCGAGCCGACCCCGCGGATCTCCACGTACATCACCGCGCTGATCGCCGGCCCGTACCACAGCGTGCACAGCTCCTACGAGAAGGACGGCCGCAGCATCCCGCTGGGCATCTACTGCCGGCCGTCGCTGGCGGAGTTCCTGGACGCGGACGCCGTCTTCGAGGTGACGCGCCAGGGCTTCGAGTGGTTCGAGGAGAAGTTCGCCTACGACTACCCCTTCGCCAAGTACGACCAGCTGTTCGTGCCGGAGTTCAACGCGGGCGCGATGGAGAACGCGGGCGCGGTCACCATCCGCGACCAGTACGTCTTCCGCTCCAAGGTGACGGACGCGGCGTACGAGGCGCGGGCCGAGACGATCCTCCACGAGCTGGCCCACATGTGGTTCGGCGACCTGGTCACCATGGAGTGGTGGAACGACCTGTGGCTGAACGAGTCGTTCGCCACCTACACCTCCATCGCCTGCCAGGCGTACGCGCCGGGCTCGAAGTGGCCGCAGGCGTGGACGACCTTCGCCAACTCCATGAAGACGTGGGCCTACCGGCAGGACCAGCTGCCCTCGACCCACCCGATCATGGCCGAGATCCGCGACCTCGACGACGTGCTCGTCAACTTCGACGGCATCACCTACGCCAAGGGCGCGTCCGTCCTCAAGCAGCTCGTGGCCTACGTGGGCCAGGACGAGTTCTTCAAGGGCGTGCAGGCGTACTTCAAGGCGCACGCCTTCGGCAACACCCGCCTGTCCGACCTGCTGGGCGCGCTGGAGGAGACCTCCGGCCGCGACCTGAAGACCTGGTCGAAGGCGTGGCTGGAGACGGCCGGCATCAACGTCCTGCGGCCCGAGATCGAGGTCGCCGAGGACGGCACGATCACCTCCTTCGCCGTCCGTCAGGAGGCCCCCGCGCTGCCGGCCGGCGCCAAGGGTGAGCCGACGCTGCGCCCGCACCGCATCGCGATCGGCCTGTACGAGCTCCAGGGCGGCAAGCTCGTGCGCACGGACCGCATCGAGCTGGACGTCGACGGCGAGCTGACGCCGGTCGAGGCCCTGGTCGGCACCAAGCGCCCCGCCGTCGTGCTCCTCAACGACGACGACCTGTCGTACGCGAAGGTGCGCCTGGACGAGGAGTCCCTGCGGGTCGTCACCGCCCACCTGGGCGACTTCGCCGAGTCCCTGCCCCGGGCGCTGTGCTGGGCCTCCGCCTGGGACATGACGCGCGACGGCGAGCTCGCCACCCGCGACTACCTCTCGCTGGTGCTCTCGGGCATCACCAAGGAGTCGGACATCGGCGTCGTCCAGTCGCTCCAGCGGCAGACGAAGCTGGCCCTGGACCTCTACGCGGCCCCCGACTGGCGCGAGAAGGGCCTGGCCACCTGGACCGAAGCGGCGGTGGAGCAGCTGCGCGCGGCCGAGCCGGGCAGCGACCACCAGCTGTCGTGGGCGCGTACCTTCGCGGCCACCGCCCGCACGCCCGAGGAGCTCGACCTGCTCCGGGGGCTGCTGGACGGCACGGTGACGATCGACGGCCTCGCCGTCGACACCGACCTGCGCTGGGCACTGCTGGAGCGGCTCGCCGCCACCGGCCGCGCCGACGAGCAGGAGATCGCCGCCGAGCTGGAGCGCGACAGGACGTCGGCGGGTGAGCGGCACGCCGCCGCGGCCCGTGCCGCCCGGCCGACGGCCGAGGCCAAGGCGGAGACGTGGGCGCAGGTCGTCGAGTCCGACAAGCTGCCCAACGCGGTGCAGGAAGCCGTCATCGGCGGCTTCGTCCAGACCGACCAGCGCGAGCTGCTCGCCCCCTACAGCGAGAAGTACTTCGCCGTGGTCAAGGGCATCTGGGAGAGCCGCAGCCACGAGATCGCCCAGCAGATCGTGGTCGGCCTCTACCCCGCCCTGCTGGTCTCGCAGGAGACGCTGGACGCCACCGACGCGTGGCTGGCCTCCGCCGAGCCCAACGCGGCCCTGCGGCGCCTGGTCACGGAGTCGCGCGCGGGCGTGGAGCGCGCCCTGAAGGCGCGGGCCGCGGACGCGGCCGCTGCCTGAGCGTGACGGCGAGCGCCGGACGGGCCTGGAAGAGGCCCGCCCGGCGCTCGGCGGTTTTCACGCGGTCACACGGGTCGGCTCGCGCCGACGCCCTGGGCGGTGACCGTCAGGGCGTACGGGTTCGCCACCAGCGGTGACGTGCGGCGGGACTCCACCTCGATCTCCCAGACCCCGGGGACGGGGCTCGTGTAGCTCCGGCCGGTCGGCTCGCCGTCGGCCTTGGCGCCGGCGAGCAGGGCGGCGCTGTGCGAACCGAGCTTGGAGGGCGCCGAGTTGGGACCCGGCGCGGGGGAGGGGTCCGAGGCGAGCGCGGGGGGCGGCGCCCGCCGCGGTGAGCGCGGCCACCAGGGCGGCCGCGGTGGCTATTCGGGTCAGGGGGTGCGGCGCGCGTCTCGCGCCGCCGGGAGGCGCGGACCGGTCTGCGGGGGTCATGAAGATCCCTAGCTGGGTTGACGGCAGGGGCGGGCTGTGCAGCGGACGTCCGAAAATCGGAGCCGGATGACCGATCACTTTTATGGAAGTGACAGGGGTTTGGGGAGAGTTGTCGGTGAAGGAAAGGGGGAGTGGCGTAAACCCGCCACGCGCCACACGGGAGGAAGCGTGCCGAAGGCCGTGAAGCGGGCAGAGGGGTTCCCGCGCCCCGCCGGGTGTAGGACAAACGGGCTACACCGTGGGCCCCAATGCCGCGCGAACGTTCCCCACCCGGGTGAACGCTGAGTGAGCGTCAGCTCGCCAGGGGACGAGTGGTGTATGTCGATTCGCAATCGCCATGATCGATGTGAGGTGATCGGCGGCGGCCGTTGCGGTCGCGTTCACGCCCACGCCACCCCCACTGCCAACCATCCTCAGTGACAGGAGCCAGGACCGCACGGACCGCATCGCAGGACCGCCGTCAAGCCCAGCATTCGCGATCGCACTCGGGGAGACCGCATATGTACCGCAGATCTGACGGGCCCGCAGCCGCCGGCCTCGACCGCCGTACGTTCCTCGCCGCGGCCGGTGCCGTGACCACCGCCACCGGCATCGGCATGGCCCTGGGGTCGGACGGCCGCGCGGCGGCGACCGGGCCGAACGACGCCGCGGCCGCCTCGTCCCGGCAGGCGGCGGCCGCCGCCGCGGGCCCCACGGGCGCGGGCACCACCCTCGTCTCCGTCGCGGCGCCCCGCGGCAGCGGCGGCTACCGGCGGCTCGGCGACGGCCCCGGCTGGCCCCGCGTGACCCGCTCCGAGCTGGCCGCCGGGAAGGGCGGCCGGGAGGACCGGCGCTCCACGCTGGCCTGCTTCGTCCAGTTCACCGACCTCCACCTCACGGACGTCCAGCACCCGCTGCGCTACGAGTTCTTCCGCGCCGGGGAGCCCGGCGCCTGGCGCCCGCACGAGGCGCTCACCCTGCCCGGGGTGGTCTCCCTCGTCGAGCGCGTCAACAAGGTCCGCCGCGGCCCGGCCACCGGCACGCCGCTGAGCTTCGTCATCACCACCGGCGACAACGGCGACGAGAACGCGAAGATCGAGGTGGAGTGGTTCCTCACCGCCCTCAGCGGCGGCCGGATGAACCCCAACACCGGCGACCCACGGCATTACGAAGGCGTGCAGAACAGCGGCCTCAAGCTCTTCTGGCACCCCGAGAGCGCCCTGCGCGACCAGGACAAGCAGGTGGGCTACCCGCGCATCGACGGCTATCTCGCCGCCGCCACCCGCGGCGTCAACAGCCCCGGCCTCAACATCCCGTGGTACTCCACCTTCGGCAACCACGACCTGCTGTCCGGCGGCTGCTACCCCGCCGCCGGCTCCTTCATCCAGGACGCCGCCGTCGGCGACAAGAAGCTCCAGACCATCTCCGCCGCCGACGCGAAGTGGCTCATGGACGGCGAGTCCAAGGGCGCCGACCCCAAGGGCGAGCGCATCCGCGAGCTGCTGCGCGTCCACAAGAAGGAGATGCGCACCGTCACCCCCGACCCGCGCCGGGTCCCGCTCACCGCCCAGCAGTACGTCTCCGCCCACCTCGACCGCAAATACGCCGGCCACGGGCCCGTGGGCCACGGCTACACCCGCGACAACCTCGACTCCGGCAGCCTCTACTACTCCTTCAAGGTCTCCGACGACGTCGTCGGCATCAGCCTCGACTCGACCGACCCCGGCGGCCATTACCAGGGCTCACTGGGCACCTCCCAACTCCTGTGGCTGGACCGGACCCTGAGGAAGTTCCGCGACAAGTACGCGCTCGTCTTCAGCCACCACCCCAGCTGGAGCATGGACAACCTCACCCCCGACCCCCGCCGCCCCGACGAGGAGCGGCACGACGGCAACGAGCTGATCCAGCTCCTGCAGAGCCACAACAACGTCCTGGCGTGGATCAACGGGCACAGCCACCGCAACCGCATCCGGCCGCGCGGCACCTTCTGGGAGATCGCCACCGCCTCCCACGTCGACTACCCCCAGCTGGCGCGGATCATCGAGGTCACGGACAACCACGACGGCACGGTGTCGCTCTTCACCACGCTCATCGAGTCCGCCGCCCCCTACCGCACCGACTTCCACGACCTCTCCCAGACCGGCCTCGCCTCCCTCTACCGCGAGCTGGCCTTCAACGCCCCCGGCTCGGACACCTCCCTCGGCGGCGCGGCCGACGACCGCAACACCGAGCTGCTGCTCCCCAGGCGCTGAACCCTCGGGTCCCGCGGCGGCTCAGCGCGGCAGGACCACGAGATACGCGGCGGGATCGCGGTCGGCGGACGCCATCAGGGCGGTCCGGACCACCGCGGCCTGCTGCTCGGGGGTGTCCCGCAGCTTCTTCGGCGTCAGGTGCACCACCGTGATGCCGAGCCGCTCCAGGTGCTCGCGCTTGCGGTACTGCTCCGACCACAGCGCCTCGTCGTCCTGGCGCGGGGTCCGCGAATCGATCTCCAGCGCGACGCTGTGCTCGGGCCAGAACGCGTCCACCCCGCCCAGGCACGGGCCCCCGGGCAGCCGGAGGTCCACGTTCCACAGCGGCATGGGCAGCCGGTACCCGCTCACCAGGTCGTAGAGCCTGCCCTCCGCGACGGCGCGGCTCTCGGCGAGCAGCGTGTCCACGGCGTCCACCACGTGCGGCCGGCCCAGCAGCCGGGCGCGCGTCAACTCCCGTACGACGGACTGGGCTTCGCAGTGCCCGCCGCGCACGGCCTCCGTCAGCACCCTGCGCACCGTGGACGCGTCCGTGAGTTCGGCGACCGCGTCGGCCACGGCGCGTGCGGCGGGCGCGACGGGGATGCCCGTCAGCTGTTGCGGGTGCGGCAGGATGTGGGCGCGCACGAGCCGGACGAAGCCGGTGCTCCGCAGCCGGCGGGTGCGCGGCACGAGCACGTCGAGGCGGTCGAGGGAGAGCAGCGGGGGCACGGACGTGAAGCGGTGCAGGGCGAGCGCCGCCATCCCGGTGATCATCGCTTCGCCGTACGGGCCCGCCGCGGCCCGGCGGGCGGCGGCGGTCGCGGTGCCGGGCCCGGGCTGGGTGGGCGGGCCCTGGGTGCGCGGCACGGTGTACATCAGGGCGGCGTGCAGCCGCTCCTCGCTGGTGGCGGGCCCGGTGCGGAGCAGGAAGACGCCGGGGACCAGCTGCTGCCAGGGCCCGCCGGGGCGGCAGCGCTCGGTGACGACGGCCCCCGGTACACCGTGTTCCCGGAGCTGACGTGACGTCATGACCCGGTGGCGCACGTCCGACAGGTGGTGCAGGGGGCGGGGCGAGAGCGGGGTTCCGTGATTCATGCTCTGCCAGTGCCGCTGTTCCCGGCGGCTCTAACCTGGTGTTACAAGCCCGTAGGCAAACCCGGACAACTCTGCACTAAAGTACGGGCGTTCGATGGCCGAGGAGGAATTCCCCCGGCCCGTACGGGCGCGGGGCGGCCGGGGCCCGCGAGGCCCCGGCCGCGGCGCGGTCAGGCTGCCCCGATGGCGGCCTTGTCACACTCCTGGGCCCGCAGGGCCCGCGCCAGGTCGTCGCGGGCCTCCAGCACCAGGCGGCGCAGCGCGGGGGCCGCGTCCTCGTGCGCGGACAGCCACTCGTCCGTCAGGTCCAGCGTCCGCCGGTCCCCCTGGAGCAGCGGGAAGGTGCCGCGCACGACGGCCATCGCGATCTCGATCGACCGCTCCCGCCAGACCCGCTCGATCTCCTTGAAGTACCGCTCCGCGTAAGGGGCCAGCAGGGGGCGCTGCCCCGGCTGGTTCCAGCCCGCGATGGTCGCCTCGGCGAGCGCGTTGGAGAGCGTGTCGGACTCCACGACGGCGGCCCACGCCTCGGCTTTGACCTCGGCGGACGGCCGGGCCGCCAGGCAGCGCACCTGGTGCCGCCTGCCGGAGGCGGTGTTGTCCCGGGCCAGCTCGGCCGACAGCGCGGACTCGTCGGCCGCGCCCCGCGCGGCGAGCGTGCCGAGGAACGCCCAGCGCAGCTCCTGGTCGACCTCCAGCCCGTCGATCTTCCCGGTCCCCGCCAGGAGCTCGCGCAGCAGCTGGAGGTCGGACTCCGCGGTGGCGAGCTGCGCGAAGAACCGCGCCCACGCCAGCTGGTGGCCGCTGCCGGGTTCGGCGAGCCGCAGTTCGCGCAGCGCGCTCCCGGCGAGGGTCCGCCCGGCCTGGTCGCGCCGGTCGGGCGCGGCGTAGTGCACCAGGGCGGACTGCGCCCAGCTCTGCACCATCTGGAGCACGCCGATCTCGGTCTCGGCCCCGGCGAAGCGCTCGACGAGTGCGGTGAAGTCGCGGGCGGGCATCAGCCCGTCGCGCGTGAGGTTCCACAGCGCGGACCAGCACAGGGCGCGGGCGAGCGGGTCGGTGAGCTCGCCCAGGTGCCTGCGGAGGGTGTCCAGCGAGACCTCGTCGAAGCGGATCTTGCAGAAGGTGAGGTCGTCGTCGTTGACCAGCACGAGCTCCGGCCGCTCGGCCCCGGCGAGCTCGGTCACGACCGTACGGGGCCCGGCGACGTCGACCTCGGCGTGCGCGTAGCGCACGAGGGCGCCGTCCTCGCGGCGCCGGTAGAGGCCCACGGCCACCCGGTGCGGGCGGAGCGTGGGGTGCGCCTCCGGCGCCTCCTGGAGGACCGCCAGTTCCGTGATCCGGTCGGCGGCGTCACAGGTGACCAGCGGCGTCAGGGAGTTGACGCCCGCGGTCTGGAGCCAGGAGCGCGACCAGCCGGCCATGTCCCGGCCCGAGGTCTCCTCCAGCACGGCCAGCAGGTCCGCGAGGCGCGTGTTGCCGTAGGCGTGGCGCTTGAAGTAGCGGCGGGCGCCCTCGAAGAAGGCGTCCCGGCCCACATAGGCGACGAGCTGCTTGAGGACCGAGGCGCCCTTGGAGTAGGTGATGCCGTCGAAGTTCAGCTTGGCGTCCTCCAGGTCACGGATGTCGGCCGTGACCGGGTGGGTGGAGGGCAGCTGGTCGGCGCGGTACGCCCAGGACTTGCGCTGGTTGGCGAAGGTGATCCAGGCGTTGTCGTAGCGCGTCGCCTCGACCTGCGAGAACGAGCCCATGAAGTCGGCGAAGGACTCCTTGAGCCACAGGTCGTCCCACCACTCCATGGTCACCAGGTCGCCGAACCACATGTGCGCCATCTCGTGCAGGATGACGTTGGCCCGCCGCTCGTACGACGACTTGGTCACCTTGCCGCGGAAGACGAACTCCTCCCGGAAGGTCACGCACCCCGGGTTCTCCATGGCACCGATGTTGTACTCCGGCACGAACGCCTGGTCGTACTTCCCGAAGGGATACGGGTAGTCGAAGTGATCGTGGAAGAAGTCCAGGCCCTGCTTGGTGACGGTGAAGATCTCGTCGGCGTCGAAGTGCCGCGCGAGGCCCTTGCGGCAGAGCGCGCCGAGCGGGATCTCCAGGACCGTGCCGTCCTCGAACGTGCGGCTGTAGTGGTCGCGGACCACGTGGTACGGGCCGGCGACGACGGCCGTGATGTACGTCGAGATCGGCCGCGTCGGCACGAAGTGCCAGGTGGCGGCGGAGGGGCCGATGGACTTGGGCTCGCCCGCCGCCTCGCCGTTGCCGAGCACCGTCCAGCCCGCGGGCGCGGTCACCGAGAAGGTGAACGGCGCCTTCAGGTCGGGCTGCTCGAAGTCGGCGAAGACGCGGCGGGCGTCGGCCGGCTCGTACTGCGTGTAGAGATAGACCTCGCCGTCCTCGGGGTCCACGAAGCGGTGCAGGCCCTCACCGGTCCGGCTGTACGCGCACTGGGCGTCCACGACCAGGACGTTCTCGGCGGCGAGCGAGGGCAGCGCGACGCGCGTCCCGTCGAACACCGCCGCGGGGTCGAGCGGCTCGCCGTTGAGGGTCACGGAGGTGACCGACGGCGCCACGAGGTCCGCGAAGCTCGCGGCTCCCGGCTCGGAACAGCGGAAGCGGATGGTGGTCACCGAGCGGAACGTACGGTTCTCCGGACCCGCGCCCACCGCGGACCGCAGGTCGAGCGCCACCTCATAGGCGTCCACCGCCAGCAGCCTGGCCCGGTCGCGGGCCTCCTCACGGGTCAGATTCTCACCGGGCACAAGGGCTCCCCGTCTTCGTGTCGGATCTTGGGCAACGCAGGAATGATGGCACGGGGCCTGTTGTTGAATCTGCTACTGACCAGCTCGGATGAGCTCTCATGAGGAGATTCGCGTGACCGCTTCGGAGAAGACCGTCGCAGACTTCTGGTTCGACCCCCAGTGCCCGTGGGCTTGGATGACCTCGCGCTGGATGCTGGAGGTCGAGAAGGTACGGCCCGTCGAGGTTCGCTGGCACGTGATGAGCCTGGCCGTTCTCAACGAGAACAAACTGGATGAGATCCCCGAGGAGTACCGCGAGGCCATGCGCCCCGGCGGCCGGGCCTGGGCGCCGGTGCGTGTCTGCATCGCGGCCGAGCACAAGTACGGCCCCGAGGTCCTCGGCGCGCTCTACACCGCGCTCGGCACCCGCCTGCACGTGCAGGGCCAGCCGCGCGACCGCGAGACGATCGAGGCCGCGCTGGTGGACGCCGGTCTCCCGGTGGAGCTGGCGGACGCCGGTTACACCGACACCTTCGACGAGCAGCTGCGCGCCTCCCACAACGAGGGCATCGAGAAGGTCGGCCAGGACGTCGGCACCCCGGTCATCGCGGTGCCCGGCGCGGACGGCGAGCAGGTCGCCTTCTTCGGCCCCGTCGTCACCCCGGCGCCCAAGGGCGAGGCCGCGGCCCGGCTGTGGGACGGCACCCTGCTGGTCGCCTCGACCCCGGGCTTCTACGAGCTGAAGCGCACGCGCACCCAGGGGCCCGTCTTCGACTGACCGCCCCGTTCGACGGGCGGCTCCCGATGAGGTCCCTTAATGTCCCGGTATGGGCAAGACGGACCTCTCCCGGCCGCTCGGCCGCACGGGCGGCCGGGCGGACACGGAGCCGCCGGGCGGCACCGCCGCCCGCTTCGCCGACCGGCCCGTCGGCCCGTACGACGTGGTGACGCGCGCCGCCTGCCGCACCCTGCCGCCCCTCTGGGCCGCGCTGGGCCTGCGGCAGACGGCCGGCACCCTGCGGCACTACCTGCGCGGCACGGGCGCGCCCTACCGGGTGGACGCCGCGCTGCTCCTCGCCCTCCCGGAGGTACGGTCCGCCGCCGAGGAACAGCTCACCCGCTGGCGCGCCGAAGCGCTCGCCCGCTGGCGCGGCGCGCCGTCCGCGTACCCGGCCGACAGCGGGTGGCGCGCCGTGACGCTGCCCCGGCGCGGCGGCCTCGACTGGTGGCTCGCGCTGCGCGCGGTCGACTACCGCCTGACGGGGACGGTACGGGTGTCCTCCGGCGGGGACGTGGTGATCGACTACCGCTTCGCGGTGAACAAGTGCTGGGATTCTTTCCCCCGCCTCCACGAGGCGGGCCTCGCCCGCGACTTCCCGATCACGGGCGAGGCGTTCGGCCACGCGTGACGCTCCGCTTGCGTGCGGGTCCGTTGTCCCCTGGCTTTGTTCCCCAGCCCCGCCCCTTCCCGGCTGTGTCCGATCTGCGGCTCCGCCGCGTGAGGGGGCAAGCCCCCAGACCCCCGAAGCACGCTTCGCGCGCTGTCCTCAAACTCCCCCAGCTACCGCTGGGAGGTGCCCCCAACGGGCTGATTTTCCAGCCCGTCCGGCGCTTGAGGACGCGACCGAAGGTCGCTGGGGTCCGGGGTCTCCCCGGTTTCGGGAAGGGGCGGGTAGGGGAACAAGCCCGCCGCAGGCGCAACGAAGCCGCACCCGGCAAAGGAAAAAGCCCCCACGCGAACCACTCACGTGGGGGCTTCGCCTGCTGCGTGAAGGGTGAGAAGACGATCACGAGCAGGACGCAAAGAGCTACGGCACCAAAAGATCTACGGCACCAGCAGCAGCGCGTTCCCCCGCTCCTTGGCCGCGGCGAACCGGGCCGCGACATCCTGCCAGTTGACGACCTGCCACATGGCCTCGATGAAGTCCACCTTCTGGTTCTTGTACTGAAGGTAGAACGCGTGCTCCCAGGCGTCGAAGACCAGGATCGGCACCGACCCCTGGCCGACGTTGCCCTGGTGGTCGTAGACCTGCTCGACGATGAGGCGGCCGCTGACCGGCTCGTAGGCGAGGACGCCCCAGCCGGAGCCCTGCGTGGTCGCCGACGCCTTGGTGAGCTGCGCCTTGAACTTCGCGAAGGAGCCGAACGACTCGGCGATGGCGTCCGCCAGCTCGCCCACGCCGTCCTTGTCGAGCGGCTCGCCGCCGCCGTCGCCGGTCATGTTCTGCCAGTAGATGCTGTGCAGGATGTGGCCGGAGAGGTGGAAGGCCAGGTTCTTCTCCAGGCCGTTGACGGCGCCCCACTGGTCCTTGTCGCGGGCCTCGGCGAGCTGCTCCAGCGTGTCGTTCGCACCCTTGACGTACGCGGCGTGGTGCTTGTCGTGGTGCAGCTCGATGATCTTCGCGTCGATGACCGGCTGGAGTGCCGCGTAATCGTAAGGGAGTTCAGGAAGTGTGTAGATGGCCATGCCGAGCCCTCCGACTGCTTATTGCAATTAACTTGCAGGTAGACGCTATCAGTAAGTGCTTGGGAAAAGCGGTTCCGGGGGTGGGCTTGGGCCCAAAGACGGAGGCGGGGTAGGTCCTGAAGATCAGGACCTACCCCGCCTCGTGTGGGGGGCTGGTGTCGGAGCGTCAGATTCCGGTGACCGCGGCGCGGCGCGCCAGCATCCGCTGCCGGAGGTAGCCGAAGAGGGCGAGCGCCACGGTGAGCCCCGCCGTCGCCCACAGCTGGACGCGGGTGTCGTGCTCGCGCAGCATCAGCGCCAGGGTGCCGAGGATCCCCGCCAGGGCCACGACGGTCACGTACGGGAAGAGCCACATCCGCACGACCAGCTTGTCCGGCGCCTCGCGCTCCAGGCGGCGGCGCATCAGCAGCTGGGTGACGGCGATGAACGCCCACACCACGAGCACGGCCGCGCCGGTCATGTAGAGCAGCCACTTGAAGACCGTGTCGGGCCACCAGTAGCTCAGCAGCACCGCGAAGAAGCCGAAGGCCGAGGAGGCCAGCACGGTCATCCGGGGCACGCCGCCGCTGACCTTGCCGAGGATGCGCGGGCCCTCGCCGCGCTGGACCAGCGAGTACGACATCCGGGAGGCGCCGTAGATGTTGGCGTTCATCGCGGAGAGCAGGGCGATCAGCACGATCACGTTCATGATCTGCCCGGCGGCGGGGATGTCGAGGTGGTCGAGGACGGCGACGTACGGGCCGGTCTCGGTGATCGACTTGTCGGTCCAGGGGATCAGCGTCACGACGACCAGCATCGAGCCGACGTAGAACAGGGCTATTCGCCACATCGCCGTGCGCACGGCCTTGGCGACGCCCCTGACGGGCTGCTCGGACTCCGCCGCCGCGATCGTCACCGTCTCCAGGCCGCCGTACGCGAAGACCGAGGCCAGCAGGCCGGCGGCGAGGCCGTCGGTGCCGCCGGGCAGGAAGCCGCCGTGGCCGGTGAGGTTGTCGGCGCCCGGCGCCGAGGTGCCCGGCAGCAGGCCGAGGATGGCCAGCACGCCCAGCACCAGGAAGAGGCCGATCGCGCCCACCTTCAGCGCGGCGAACCAGAACTCGAACTCACCGAAGTTGCTGACCGCCGCCAGGTTGGTGCCGCAGAAGACGGCCATGAAGACGAGGACCCACATCCAGGAGGGTGTGGAGGGGAACCACGAGACCATGATGTGGGCCGCGCCGATCGCCTCCACGGCGATGCCCACGCACAGCTCCACCCAGAACATCCACCCCACCGTGAACCCCGCCCACGGGCCCATGGCCCGCTCGGCGTGCACGGAGAAGGTGCCGGATGCGGGGTTGGCCGCCGCCATCTCGCCCAGCATCCGCATCACGAGCATCACCAGGAGCCCGGAAGCGGCGTAGGCGAGCACGATGCCCGGACCGGCCGCGGCGATGCCCGCGCCCGAGCCCACGAAGAGACCGGCGCCGATCACACCGCCGAGGGCGATCATCGACAGATGGCGCTGCTTGAGGCCGTGCGACAGATCCGTGCCGCCCGGCTCCTGGTCGGTGACCTCGCCGCGCGGTGGCGCGGAAGAGGTCGCAGGTGTCCGAGTCATGTCGTGTGATTCCCGTGGGGTGAGAGCGGAAAAGTTGCCTCAGTGTGGAGGCCATGTTCGCTCAGGACAACAGTTGTGACATTGCTGTCCGATATCCAGACGGCAACGTCACTGACTGTGCACGACACATATCTCCGGAAGCAACCGGTTTACCGCCGGAACGGACGAAACGACTCCGGTAACGGCCGGTAAGGGACGGTGGACCGGCGCCCGTTCGGCGACTCAGCGTCGCCGGAGCCGGAGCTCGCGCAGCCCCGCGACCACCAGCACCGCCGCCGTCGCACCCGCGGACCACAGCAGCTGCGGCCGCGCGCCGTCGTCCGTGAGCATCAGGATCAGGACGCCGCCCATCGCCGCCAGCGCCACCCACGTGAGATAGGGGAACGCCCACATCCGCAGCGTCAGCCGCTCCGGCATCTCGCGCTCGATGCGCCGCCGCAGCCGCAGCTGCGAGGCGGCGATCAGACCCCAGACGAAGAGCAGGACCGCGCCCACCGCGTTCAGCAGATAACGGAAGATCGAGTCGGGCCACTCCAGATTCAATATGACCGAGGCGAACCCGAAGGCGACCGAGGCGAGCACGGCCCGGCGCGGCACCCCGCCGCCCGACACCTTCAGCAGCGAGCGCGGCGCCTCGCCCCGCTCGGCCAGCGAGAAGACCATCCGGGAAGAGCCGTAGAGGTTGGCGTTCAGCGCGGACAGCAGCGCCACGAAGACCACGATGTTCATGATCTGGCCGGCCCCGGGCACCCCGATGTGGTCGAGGACCGCCACGTACGGGCTCTTGCCGGGCACGATCGAGTTCCACGGCAGAAGCGTGACGATGACGAGCATCGAGCCCACGTAGAAGAAAAGGATCCGCCACACCGCGCTGCGCACCGCCCGGCCCACCGCGCGGGCGGGGTCGTCGGACTCCGCGGCGGCGATGGTGACGACCTCCAGGCCGCCGAAGGCGAAGACGACGGCGAGCACGCCGGAGATCACACCGCTCCAGCCGTTGGGCAGGAAGCCGCCCTTGCCGGTGAGGTTGGACAGGCCCACCGCCTCCGTGTCCGGCAGCACGCCGAAGACGGCCAGCAGGCTCAGCACCAGGAAGAGGACGATCGCGCCGACCTTCAGCGTCGCGAACCAGAACTCGAACTCACCGAAGTTCTTCACCGCGGCGAGGTTGGCGCTCGTGAAGACCACCATGAAGAGCAGCACCCAGGCCCACGTCGGCACCGACGGCAGCCAGCCGTTGGCGATCTGCGCGGCGCCCGTGGCCTCCACGGCGAGCACGACCACCAGCAGGAACCAGTAGAGCCAGCCGACCGTGAACCCGGCCCAGCGCCCGAGCGCGCGCTCCGCGTGCACCGAGAAGGCACCCGAGGCGGGCATCGCCGACGACATCTCGCCGAGCATCCGCATCACCAGCATCGCGAGCGCGCCCGCGATCAGATACGAGACGATGATCCCGGGCCCGGCCACGGCGATCCCGCTGCCCGAGCCGACGAACAGCCCCGCCCCGATCACGCCGCCCAGGCCCAGCATCGTCAGATGGCGCTGCTTGAGCCCCGCCGACAGGGGTTCCTTCTCGCCGCTCAGCGGTTCGGCGGCAGGCGGTGCGTCATGCATGGCGCTCGTGACTCTCGGATCTGTGCGATGGGCGCAAAAAGGCTGCGAAGGTACTCCACACTCTCCCGAGCGGGTGTCCGGCGCCAAGCTTCCCCGGTCCGTCGTGACGAGCATCACGCATACCCGGGGAACGGGGCGGGAAAGGCGCGCCCTTATCAGCGCCGACCTGCGGCGGCGCCGTTCGGAACTCTCCAAAGCGGGGCGGGCCGGCTTGTCGCGGTCGCCCGGTGTCCGCGCCGGACCCCTCGATTAACGTCACGGTGTCCCCGACCTTCCTCGATCTGACGCGGAGTACCGATGGCCACCGCTGCCCCAGTAACCCGGACCGGTACGGTCCTCGCCGACGCGCTCTTCCCCACCCTGTCCCGGGCCCGCGTCGGTGACGCCGCCCTGGTCCTCGGCGGCGCGGTGCTGACCGGCGTCACCGCCCAGACAGCCGTCCCCGTACCGGGCTCGCCGGTGCCCGTCAGCGGCCAGACCTTCGCCGCGCTCCTCGTCGGCACCGCGCTCGGCGCCCGCCGCGGCTTCCTCTCCCTCGCGCTCTACGCGCTGGTCGGCCTGGCGGGCGTGCCGTGGTTCGCCGAGGGCCGCTCGGGCGCGGGCTTCGCCTCCTTCGGCTACGTCCTCGGCATGATGCTCGCCGCCACGGTGGCGGGTGCCCTCGCCCGCCGCGGCGGCGACCGCTCCACGCTGCGCACGGCGGGCACGATGGCGCTCGGCTCCGCGATCATCTACGCGGTCGGTGTCCCCTATCTCGCGCTGTACGCCCACCTCTCCCCGGCCGACGCGATCGCAGCGGGCCTCACGCCGTTCCTGATCGGCGACGCGCTCAAGGCGGCACTGGCGATGGGAGCGCTTCCGACGGCGTGGAAGTGGCTGAACCGGCGGGGATGAGCGGTACCAAACGCCGGACGGGCTGGATTGTGCGGACCTCATCCGCGTATCCAGCCCGTCCGGCGTTTGGGCGAAGGGTGTTCCCGCCGCAGGCGGGCTATGGAGACCTACTGCCCGGTGACAGCCTTCATGCGTCGCCGGCGCTGGTCCAGGGCAAGCCCGAGCCCCACGACGATCACGCCGAGCAGGGTCGAGAGAAGCACCTGGTCCCGATTGTCGCCGCCGTCATAAAGCATGTAGCCGAGCACGAAGGTGATCATGCCGATCGTGGCCCACGTGAGATACGGGAAGAGCCACATCCGCACCACGAGCTTCTCCGGCATCTCACGCAGGATGATGCCGCGCATCTTCAGCTGGGTGACACAGATGACCAGCCAGACGAAGAGGGCGATGGCGCCCGAGGCGTTCAGCAGGAACTTGAAGACCGTGTCGGGCCACACGTAGTTGAAGATCACCGACACGAAGCCGAAGACGACCGAGCCCAGGATCGCGATCCGCGGGACGCCGTTGCCGCTGACGCGGGCGAAGACCCGCGGGGCGTCGCCGCGCTGCCCGAGCGAGAAGGCCATGCGGGAAGCGGTGTAGAGGCCCGAGTTGAGGCAGGAGAGCACGGCGGTCAGCACGATGACGTTCATGATCTGGCCGGCGTGCGGGATGCCGATGGAGTCGAGGGCGGCGACGTAGCTGCCCTTGTCGGCGATCTCCTTGGAGTTCCACGGCAGCAGGGTGACGACCACGAAGATCGACCCCAGGTAGAAGACGCCGATGCGCCAGATGACGCTGTTGGTGGCCTTGGTGACCGCGCGGCGCGGGTCCTCGGACTCACCGGCGGCGAGGGTGACGATCTCACTGCCCATGAAGGAGAAGACGACCATCAGGACGCCGGTGAGGATCGTCCCCGGGCCGTTCGGCAGGAATCCCCCGTGCGAGGTGAGGTTCGAAATCCCCGCGGTGTCGCTGTGCGCGCCCGGCAGTACGCCGAACACGGCCAGCAGCCCGATGATGACGAACGCGCCGATCGCGACGACCTTGATCCCGGCGAACCAGAACTCGAACTCGCCGTACGAGCTGACCGACCCCAGGTTGGTCACGGTGAGCAGCACCATGACGATCAGCGCCCAGGCCCACTGCGGCACGGCCGGGATCCAGCCCTCCAGGATCTTGGCACCGGCGGTCGCCTCGACCGCGAGCACCACGACCCAGAAGAACCAGTACAGCCAGCCGATGGAGAAGCCCGCCCAGCGGCCCAGCGCCCGGTCGGCGTAGGCGGAGAAGGAGCCGGAGGTCGGGTTGGCGGCGGCCATCTCGCCGAGCATCCGCATCACGAAGACGACCATCGCGCCCACGAGCGCGTAGGAGATGAGGATGCCGGGGCCCGCGGCGGCGATGCCGGAGGCGGAGCCGACGAAGAGGCCGGCGCCGATGACGCCGCCGATGGCGATCATCGACAGGTGACGGTTCTTGAGTCCGGCCTTCAGGCCGTCCTGGGACGCCTG
Organism: Streptomyces sp. NPDC051173; assembly: GCF_040689515.1. Taxonomy (NCBI): domain Bacteria; kingdom Bacillati; phylum Actinomycetota; class Actinomycetes; order Kitasatosporales; family Streptomycetaceae; genus Streptomyces; species Streptomyces sp. NPDC051173. Next base: position 60,545 of record NZ_JBFBBD010000027.1, on the reverse strand, counting down.
CCCGGGATCGCCGGAGTTCGACGCCTTTGTCAGAGTCGGCGGTGTGGCCATGAGCACGTTCCTTACGGTTCTCGGGTTACGAGTTCCCGCATTAGAACTTTTCGAAGGTGTGATCGGGAAGAGTCGAATCCGTATCGTTGTGATCGGGGCCCGGCGACGGGCGCGCACGGCGAGCCCTGAGGCGGAGCCCGGTCGGCACTCGTGCCACACTCGGTCGCATGCGCGTGTATCTCGGCTCCGACCATGCCGGCTACGAACTCAAGAACCACCTCGTCGAGTGGCTCACGGCCCAGGGCCATGACCCCGTCGACTGCGGCCCGCACATCTACGACGCCCAGGACGACTACCCCCCGTTCTGCCTCCGCGCCGCGGAGCGGACCGCGGCGGACGCCGACAGCCTCGGCATCGTGATCGGCGGCTCCGGCAACGGCGAGCAGATCGCCGCGAACAAGGTCAAGGGCGTACGGGCCGCCCTGGCCTGGAGCGAGCAGACCGCCGCCCTCGGGCGTGAGCACAACGACGCCAACGTGATCAGCATCGGCGGGCGGATGCACACCCAGGACGAGGCGACGAAGTTCGTCGAGATCTTCCTGGCCACGCCGTACTCGGGTGAGGAGCGCCACACCCGCCGCATCGAGATGCTCGCCCACTACGAGCAGACCGGCGAACTCCCCGAAATCCCGGCCCACCACCCGCAGTCCTGACTTCACTGGCAACACGCTTCGCGCGTTGTCCTCAAACGCCGGACGGGCTGAATATCAGCCCGTCCGGCGTTTGAGGACGCGCCCGCTGGGGGCACCTCCCAGCGGTAGCTGGGGGAGCTCCCGCCGCAGGCGGCAACGGACCCGAGGTTCGGGGTCTGGGGCAGCGCCCCAGTTTCGGGAAGGGGCGGGGCTGGGGACAACAACCCCCCGCTCCCACCAGACCGCACTCCGCAGGAGACACCGTGCCCGAAGGGCATACGATCCACCGCCTCGCGGCGGACCACCGTGACCTCTTCGGGGCACACCCGATCCGCGTGACCAGCCCCCAAGGCAAGTTCTCCGACAGCGCCGCCCTCCTCGACGGCCACCCCCTCACCACCGCCGAAGCCCACGGCAAACACCTCTTCCTGGGGTTCGGCGACAGCCGATGGGTCCACATCCACCTGGGCCTCTTCGGGAAGTACACCTTCGGTGGGGCCCCCGTGCCCCCGCCCACCGACACCGTGCGGCTGCGGCTCGCGAGCGCCACCGCGTACGCCGATCTGCGCGGCCCCACCACCTGCGCCCTTGTCATGGACGGGGAGAAGCAGGCGATACACGACCGGCTCGGCCCGGACCCGCTCCGCGCGGAGGACGACGGTGAGGCCGCCTGGGTCCGCGTCAGCCGCAGCCGTACGACGGTCGCCGCCCTCCTCATGGACCAGAAGGTCATCGCGGGCGTCGGCAACGTCTACCGCGCCGAGGTCCTCTTCCGGCACGGAATCGACCCTTATCGCCTCGGCCGCGATCTCACCCGCTCGGAATGGGATGCGATCTGGTCGGATCTGGTCGATCTGATGCGCGAGGGCGTACGCAACAACAGGATCGACACCGTGCGCCCCGAACACACCCCCGAGGCCATGGGCCGCCCGCCGCGCGTGGACGACCACGGCGGCGAGGTGTACGTCTACCGCCGGGCCCGGCAGGCCTGCCACATCTGTGGCGGCGAGATCCGCACCGCCGATCTCGCCGCCCGCAACCTCTTCTGGTGCCCCGGCTGCCAACAGCGCTGAGGCTCCGTCAGAAGCCGTGCGGCAGCCACGGCGCGACCGGGCTGCCGAACGCCACCGACGCCTCGCCCAGCGCCCCTTCCCGCAGCTCCCTGACCCGCCCCGCGCCGGCCAGGGAGATCAGCGATACGCCGCCGAGATACGCCGAGCCCAGCTCCCGCACGGACAGCGCCAGATCGGCGGCGTCCTCCGTGCGCTCGCAGGACGCCCCCTTGGTGTCGCCGGTCAGCCGCCAGCGCCCCGCGTTCCAGGGGCAGAAGGCGTCGTCGACCTCGAACACCACGTCCACCGGCGCCTGATACGTACGGGCCGCCAGCGCCGCCCCCACGTCGACCAGCCGCACGTGCAGCGAGTCCTCCGACGTGAGGTTGCAGCGGCGGACGTCGTCGACCAGCTGCCACAGCGGGTCGTCGGACGGCCGGTTGCGGGCCACGATCTCGTTGGTCAGGTCCAGGTCGAACAGGAAGCGCCACAGCGCGGCGTACGCGGCGGGGGTCAGCGCCTCCACGTCGCGCAGCAGCACCTGGCCGTACGACTCGTCGTCCGGCCGGGGCCGGACGGAATAGCGGGCGTAACCGACGGTCCGGCCGTCCACCTCGGCCAGCACGCACTGCAAGGGCGAAGCGTCACCACGGCGGCTCGGTGCGTCCAGCAGCGGCAGCGCCTCCCACCCCGGCCGGCGCTCCAGCATCGCGGGCCGGGCGGCCACCCGGCGCGCGTACACCGCCTCGCACGCGTCGCGCGCCTTCTCGGGCTTCGACAAGCGGAGCCGCACGCCGTCCGCGCCCTCCGGCATGACCAGGCGCACCCGGTCCGTGTCGATGCGGGCCCGCACGATGTGCGTCGCCGGGCCGTAGCCGAACCGCCCGTAGATGTCCGGCTCGGAAGCCGTCAGCGCGGCGAGCGGCTGCCCCCAGGCCCGGACGTCGTCCAACTGGCGCCGCATCATGCCCCGCAGCACCCCGCGCCGCCGGTGCGTCGGCCGCACGCCCACCATCGTCACTCCGGCCGTGGGCACCACGGCGCCGCCCGGCACGGCCATCCGGAAGTCGAACGCCCCCGTCGTGCCCACGACTTCGTCCCCGTCCCAGGTGCCCAGCCACCGGTCGAACAGGGTCAGCTCCTGCCACAGGGCGCGTTCCTCGTCGGGCTCGGACATCCCGCCGAACGCCAACTCCAGCGACCCGTACCATTCGTCCCACTCGGCCGGACGCAGCACACGCAACTCTGTTGTCATGACGCCATGACTAGCAGCGGATTCCCGCGCGGGCGAACGAATTTCGCATAAGGTGCCCATTCGTGCGACTCGGTGCGGTCCCACGGCTTCTCCCAGCTCGTCGCAGGTCCGGTGCGGGCGGCGCAGGCCTGTTGCAGGTCGGCCGCCTCGGCGCGGCGTGAGTCGACGCACCGCCGAATGGGTGGATAAGGTCACGATGCAATGACTGGCGGTGCGGAGACTCCGACGGCCCGGATGCGCAAAGCCATGCACCGGGCCCGCACGGGCATGCGCAAAGCCGGGGTGGACTACTTCCGCGGCGACGGCTCCGACTGGATCGCCCTGGCCGCCCTCCTCCTCGCCGTCCCCGCGCTCGCCGCCGGCACCGTCGCCCTGCCCGAGTGGTGCGCCCCCTCGGCGCTCGTCCTGCCCATCGTGGCGGGCGGCCTCCTGTTGCGCCCCGCCAGCCTGCTGGCCCTCTACGCGGCGTCCGCCGTCGCGCTGATCGTGGAGTCCTACGTCCTGGACCGGGGCGTGCACGGCGGGGACGGCCGGGTCACCCCGGGCACGATCCTCGTCGTCGCCGCGGTGGGTTTCCTCGGGCTGCTCATCGCGCAGTTCCGCAGCCGTGTCGGCGTGCCCTGGCGGCGCGGCGGCACCATGCTGTTCGACCTGCGCGAGCGCATCCGCGTCCAGAGCAAGCTCCCCAAGCTGCCGCGCGGCTGGCACCGGGAGATGGCCCTGCGCCCCGCGGGCGGCCAGTCCTTCTCCGGCGACTTCGTGGTCGCGGCCCGCACCAACGGCGGCCGCACGCTGGAGATCGTGCTGACCGACGTCTCCGGCAAGGGCATGGACGCCGCCTCGCGCGCCCTCCTGCTCTCCGGCGCCTTCGGCGGGCTGCTGGGCTCGCTGCCGCCGCACGCCTTCCTGCCCGCCGCCAACGGCTATCTGCTCCGGCAGGACTGGGACGAGGGCTTCGCGACCTCCGTCCACCTCGTCCTGGACCTGGACAGCGGGGACTACGAGATGTTCTCCGCCGGGCACCTGCCGGGCCTCCAGCTCAGCGCGGGCACCGGCCGCTGGGAGGAGAAGGCCGCCGAAGGGCCGCTCCTCGGGGTCTACGACGGCGCCCAGTTCGACCCCATAAAGGGCACGCTGTCCCCCGGGGACGTGCTGATGCTCTTCACCGACGGCCTGGTCGAGACCGCCGACCGCGACCTGACCGAGGGCATGGACCGCCTCACGGGCGAGGCGGACCGCTATGTGTCCGCGGGCTTCCAGGGCGCGGCCTGGCACTTGATCGAAGCGGTGGCGAAGGACGTCAACGACGACCGCGCCCTGCTGCTGATCTGCCGCACCTGACGGCGGCCGGGGCGCCCCGTGAGGGGCGCGGCCGGCCCCCACCGACCCGCAGCCGGAGCACAGCGCACCGGCGCCCGGACAACGCTCACGGAGACGACATGCCACCCATGCCCCTGGACGCCGTGGAGGCGTTCGCCCGGCGCGCCCACGCCACCCAGACCGACAAGGCGGGCCGGCCGTACACCGAGCACCTCGCCGCCGTGGCGGAAGGCGTACGGAGCCGCGGCGGCGACGACGAACAGATCGCCGCCGCCTGGCTGCACGACGCAGTCGAGGACGGGGCCGTCACCGAGGAGTGGCTGGCGGAGGCCGACCTGTCGCGGCGGACCAAGGACATCGTGCTGGCGGTGACCAAGCGGGCCGGTGAGGCACCGGAGGCGTACGCGGCCCGCGTCCTGGCCACGCCGGGCGCGCTGCTGGTCAAGGAGGCGGACCTGGCCCACAACTCCGACCCCGGGCGTGCCGCGGCGCTCGACGCCGCCACCCGCGAACGGCTCCGGGCGAAGTACGCCCGGATGCGCGCCCTCCTCGGCCTGGACGCGCCCGCCGGGTGACTCACCGCTGCTTGCGGAAAGCCCACTCCATCCTCGGCTCCATCGCGAAGCGGAACACCCGCCGCACCGGCGAGGTGCACAGCGCCGTCATCACCACGATCGCGATCAGGGTCACCACGACCTCGCCGACGGGCTCGCGGACCCAGGCGTAGGCGTCGTACCACTCCTGCCAGCGGGACAGCTTGATCAGGAAGCCGTGCAGCAGATAGCCGTACAGCGTCCCCGCGCCCAGCGTCGTGAACCACACCGTGCGGCCCGGGACCCAGGCGAGGAAGCAGGCGGTCAGCACCGCCGCGCAGCCGAACATCGCCAGGGTCATCGCGGGCGCGGACCACAGCGGCGCGTGCAGGTCCTGGACGGCGGCGTTGTGGTAGAACCACGTGCTGTTCATCCGCGGCGCCGCCCAGTACGCGAAGGCGATCGCGCCCGCGAACACGGGAATCGCCGCGACCCGCACCCAGCGGCGCCGCACCAGCTGGAAGTGCTCGGCCTTCATGTGCAGCCCGATCACGAAGAACGGCAGGAACTGCAGCACGCGCTGAAGATCGAAGTCACCGCCGATCTCGGGGGAGAGCGCGGCCAGCGTCGCGATCGTGAACGCCACGGGGACCGGCCAGCGGATCAGCTTCCAGATCGGCGTGGTCAGCCGCCAGATGAACAGCGCGGCCAGGAACCAGTTGAGGTACCACGGGTTCAGCAGCGAGACCGGATCCGGCGGGGAGCCGTGGTCCATCCAGTGCTGGAAGTAGGTGTAGGCGACCTCGAAGATCACATACGGCACGGCCACGCCGGTTATCAGCCGCTTGATCTTCGCCGGGCTCATGTCGAAGCCACGCGAGAAATAGCCGGAAATGACGATGAAGGCCGGCATGTGAAAGGCGTAGACGGTGAGGTACATCGCCATCGCGGCGCGGCCGCCGTGGGTGAGCGGCTCCCACGCGTGGCCCAGCGCGACCAGGACGATCGCCAGGTACTTCGCGTTGTCGAAGAATGGGTCGCGCTGCGCCGGAACGGGCGCCACCGGCGCGGACTGCGGGGCACTCGACGGTATCGAGGCCGCCGAGTGCGGCGGCGGAGTGACGGCGGGGGACATCCGAGGCACCCTAGCGGCGCAATCGGGACCGGTAAAACCCCGTTCCATCTATTGAGCTATTCCTCCCGAACCGGCACTCTGTCCGCCAAGTCGGCCGATATCCTCTCCATGCAGCTTTCTGGACGATCCACCGATGAAACGTCACTGGCCCCCAACAGCAGGCCAGTTGATGGCACGATGGTGGACGTGAGGGGTCTGCGAAGGACTTCCGGGCAGGCCGGGCGATTCCGACCGAGGGTGTGATCAGCTATGACCACCATTTCGCTGTCAGGCGTGCTGCTACTGGCGATCGTGCTGGTGGTGATGATGCGTTCGGGCAACATCAAGGGCGGCCCGGCGATCATCGCGATCCTCTTCGGCTTCTTCCTCGCCTCCACCGGCATGGCGCCCTCGATCCACCGGTTTCTGGACTCGGTGGCCCAGACCATAAACGGCATCAAGTTCTGAGCCCCCCGGCCGCATCCCCGGCCGCACCGCCCACGGCCGGGGACGCCCACGGCCAGGATCGATTCGGCCGGATCCGTACGGTCGCGTGTGCCGGGAAACGCGCGCATGAAAAACGCCTCCGGCCGGAGCCGGAGGCGTCATGGAGCGGGCGACGGGAATCGAACCCGCGTAGCCAGTTTGGAAGACTGGGGCTCTACCATTGAGCTACGCCCGCGCGCACCGCGATCGCCATGAGGGCCGCGCGGCACGTTGTGCATCGTAGCGGGTCGGGACGCCCGGCCGCACACCCCGGGGTGCCGTCGGACCCCCGCCCGTTTCTTCCGCCTCTTAATCGGCAGCCAGAGCCTCGGCGGGCATGTACCCTACGTGTCGCACCGACGGGGTGTGGCGCAGCTTGGTAGCGCGTCCGCTTTGGGAGCGGAAGGTCGTCGGTTCGAATCCGGCCACCCCGACCAATCAAGATCACATTGTGGGGCCCGTACTGCTTGCGGTTACTATGCAAGCTGCGTGCCCGTGTGTCTCTGTACCGGGCGCGATCCGCTGGACATCAGCAGAATCCAAGAAGTCAGCCCCAAGGAGACCGAACCGTGAAGAGCGCCGTGGAGACCCTGAACCCGACTCGGGTTCGGCTCACTGTTGAGGTGCCCTTCGAGGAGCTCAAGGCCAGCCTCGACGCGGCGTACAAGAAGATCAACCAGCAGGTCACGGTGAAGGGCTTCCGTCAGGGCAAGATCCCCGCCCGTGTCATCGACCAGCGGTTCGGCCGCGGTGCGGTGCTGGAGGAGGCCGTCAACGACGCGCTTCCGAAGTTCTACACCGAGGCGGTCAACGAGGCCGACCTCAACCCGCTGGGCCAGCCCGAGGTCGACATCAAGGAGCTGAAGGACGGCGAGCTGCTCTCCTTCACCGCCGAGGTCGACATCCGTCCGACCCTGGAGATCCCGGACTACTCGGGCATCGAGGTCACCGTCGACGCCATCGAGGTCTCGGACGAGGACATCGAGAAGTCGGTCGAGCAGCTGCGCGACCGCTTCGCCACCACCTCCCCGGTCGAGCGCGCCGCCGCCGAGGGTGACATCGTCACCGTCGACCTGGAGGCCAAGGTCGACGGCGAGGTGCTGGAGGACGGTGTCGCCAACGGCATCGACTACACCATCGGCTCCGGCCAGCTGCTCGACGGCATCGACGAGGCCGTGACCGGTCTCGAGGCCGGTGGCACCGCCACCTTCACCTCCGAGCTCAAGGGCGGTTCCGCCGAGGGCAAGGAGGCCGAGGTCAAGGTCGACGTCACCGCCGTCAAGGCCCGCGAACTGCCCGCGCTGGACGACGACTTCGCCCAGCTGGCGAGCGAGTTCGACACGCTGGAGGAGCTGCGCGCCGACAGCGCCAAGCGCCTCGCCCGCATGAAGAAGTTCGACCAGGCCACGCAGGCCCAGGAGAAGGTCCTCGACGAGCTGATCAAGCTGGTCGAGGTCCCGATGCCGGAGAAGCTGCTCGAGGACGAGGTCAACACCCGTAAGCACAACCTCGAGCACCACCAGCTCGGCCAGATGGGCCTGGACCTCGCGAAGTACCTGGAGATCCAGGGCAAGTCCGCCGAGGAGTTCGACGCCGAGCTCAAGGAGCAGGCCGAGAAGGGCATCAAGACCCAGTTCATCCTGGACGAGATCGTCAACAAGGAGAAGCTGTCGGTCGGCCAGGAGGAGCTCACCGAGCACCTCATGCGCCGTGCCCAGTCCTCCGGCATGAGCCCCGACCAGTTCGCCCAGGCCGTCGTCGAGGGTGGCCAGGTGCCGATGCTCGTCGGCGAGGTCGCCCGCGGCAAGGCCCTCGCGGCCGTCGTCGAGGCCGCCACGGTCAAGGACGGCAACGGCGATGTCGTCGACCTGGACGACGAGGACGAGACCGGCGAGACGGTCGAGGCCGCCACCGAGGTCGTCGAGGGCACCGAGGCCTGAGCCTCGCCCCCCTCGTAGCGATACGGAGCACGGGCCCGGCCCCGGCACCCTCCCTGGGTGCCGGGGCCGGGCCCGCCGCGCTCCTGTGGGCCCGGGGGAACCTGCGCTCAGAGCGAACAGTTCCTGATGCGGGATGGCCACCGCCTACCAGCGCGTTAGGGTCCGTAGATACGGGGGCAGGGGAGTCCCGGAAGCGCGACGCGGAAGCCCGGATGGCGCGCCCGACCTCACCCCTTGAAGAAGACGCTGAGACGGCTCGCGGGGCCGTCGAACAACGAGCAGGTGGATACGTGACGAATCTGATGCCTTCCGCCGCCGCCGGCGAGCCGAGCTTCGGTGGCCTCGGCGACCAGGTCTACAACCGACTGCTCGGGGAACGAATCATCTTCCTCGGCCAGCCGGTCGACGATGACATCGCCAACAAGATCACGGCGCAGCTGCTCCTCCTTGCCGCGGACCCGGACAAGGACATCTACCTCTACATCAACAGCCCCGGCGGCTCGATCACGGCCGGCATGGCGATCTACGACACCATGCAGTACATCAAGAACGACGTGGTCACCATCGCCATGGGCCTCGCCGCCTCGATGGGCCAGTTCCTGCTGAGCGCCGGCACCCCGGGCAAGCGCTTCGCGCTGCCCAACGCCGAGATCCTGATCCACCAGCCCTCCGCGGGCCTGGCGGGCTCCGCCACGGACATCAAGATCCACGCCGAGCGGCTGCTCTACACCAAGAAGCGGATGGCCGAGCTCACCGCTCACCACACCGGTCAGTCCGTCGAGCAGATCACTCACGACTCCGACCGCGACCGCTGGTTCTCCGCCGACGAGGCCAAGGAGTACGGCCTCATCGACGAGGTCATGGGATCCGCCGCGGGCGTTCCGGGCGGGGGCGGCACCGGGGCCTGATCCCCGGCGCGTCCACGCAGCAGAACCCCTCGCCCTCAGAACGCCACCAGGATGGTGAACACGCAGATGAACAACAACGCCGGCAGCGGCCTCTACACCGGCCCCCAGGCCGACTCCCGTTACATCGTCCCGCGCTTCGTCGAGCGCACCTCGCAGGGCGTGCGCGAGTACGACCCGTACGCGAAGCTCTTCGAGGAGCGTGTGATCTTCCTCGGCGTGCAGATCGACGACGCCTCCGCCAACGACGTCATGGCGCAGCTGCTGTGCCTGGAGTCGATGGACCCGGACCGCGACATCTCGATCTACATCAATTCGCCGGGCGGCTCCTTCACCGCGCTGACCGCGATCTACGACACGATGCAGTTCGTGAAGCCGGACATCCAGACGGTCTGCATGGGCCAGGCGGCCTCCGCCGCCGCCGTGCTGCTCGCCGCCGGCACGCCGGGCAAGCGCATGGCGCTGCCGAACGCCCGCGTCCTGATCCACCAGCCGTACAGCGAGACCGGCCGCGGCCAGGTCTCCGACCTGGAGATCGCCGCCAACGAGATCCTCCGGATGCGCGCGCAGCTGGAGGACATGCTGGCCAAGCACTCCACCACGCCGATCGAGAAGATCCGCGAGGACATCGAGCGCGACAAGATCCTCACCGCGGACGAGCTGCTCGCGTACGGCCTGGTGGACCAGATCGTCTCGACGCGCAAGACGTCCGTTTCGGCCTGACCATTTCGATCCGGATTTCGGTCCGGTTTTCGGTCCGGTCAAAGTGCCGCCGGCAACCCCCTTGGACCGAGTAGGGCCAAGGGGGGCCCGCACGGGGGGCCCGGCAAGGTACCGTCGATAGGCAAGCACCCGGGTTCGCAGAGCAAGGCGGATCCCAGGCGAAGGGGAAGCACCTCGTGGCACGCATCGGTGACGGCGGCGATCTGCTCAAGTGCTCGTTCTGCGGGAAGAGCCAGAAGCAGGTGAAGAAGCTCATCGCGGGGCCTGGTGTGTACATCTGCGACGAGTGCATCGACCTCTGCAACGAGATCATCGAGGAAGAGCTGGCGGAGACCTCCGAGGTGCGGTGGGAGGAGCTCCCCAAGCCCCGTGAGATCTATGAGTTCCTCGAGGGCTATGTGGTGGGCCAGGAGGCGGCCAAGAAGGCCCTCTCCGTCGCGGTCTACAACCACTACAAGCGCGTGCAGGCCGGCGAGAACGGCGGCCACAGCCGCGACGACGGCATCGAGCTCGCGAAGTCCAACATCCTGCTCCTGGGCCCCACCGGCTCGGGCAAGACCCTCCTCGCGCAGACGCTCGCCCGCATGCTGAACGTCCCCTTCGCGATCGCCGACGCCACGGCGCTGACGGAGGCCGGCTATGTCGGTGAGGACGTCGAGAACATCCTGCTGAAGCTGATCCAGGCCGCGGACTACGACGTCAAGAAGGCCGAGACCGGCATCATCTACATCGACGAGATCGACAAGGTCGCCCGGAAGAGCGAAAATCCGTCGATCACACGGGACGTGTCGGGTGAGGGCGTCCAGCAGGCCCTGCTGAAGATCCTGGAAGGCACCACGGCCTCCGTCCCCCCGCAGGGCGGCCGCAAGCACCCGCACCAGGAATTCATCCAGATCGACACGACGAACGTCCTCTTCATCGTCGGCGGCGCCTTCTCCGGCCTGGAGAAGATCATCGAGTCGCGCGCGGGCGCCAAGGGGATCGGCTTCGGGGCGACGATCCGCTCCAAGCGGGAGATCGAGGCGAGCGACCAGTTCCAGGAGGTCATGCCCGAGGACCTGGTGAAGTTCGGCATGATCCCCGAATTCATCGGCCGCCTCCCCGTGATCACCAGCGTCCACAACCTCGACCGCGAGGCGCTCCTCCAGATCCTGGTCGAGCCGCGTAACGCCCTGGTGAAGCAGTACCAACGGCTGTTTGAACTCGACGGCGTGGAGCTGGAGTTCGACCGCCCCGCCCTGGAGGCGATCGCCGACCAGGCGATCCTGCGCGGCACCGGCGCGCGTGGCCTGCGGGCCATCATGGAAGAGGTCCTGATGTCCGTGATGTACGAGGTCCCGTCCCGCAAGGACGTCGCCCGCGTCGTCATCACCGAGGACGTCGTCCACTCCAACGTCAACCCGACCCTGGTCCCGCGCGAGCCGCGGATCGTCGGCAAGGACGAACGGCACGAGAAGAGCGCGTGAGATTTTTCTGATGCGAGGGGCGCCCGGCGATCGTGCCGGGCGCCCTTTGTTTTCGTCTCGCGGGAGTGCTGCCGGTGGGAGTATGGAGGCATGAGCGCTCAGCCTGTGTCTTCTGCCGGTGCGATGCCCATGCCGCCGCTGACTCCGGAAAGTCTGCGGGCTGCCGTCGCCCGGCTTGTTCCTTCTCGGCTCGACGAGCTGAACGAGCACTTGGTTCACGCGGCCACTCAGGCACAGGAGCTGGACAGTACGGTTCCGCTGCGATCTTTCACCGAGTACTGGGGCATCGTCGTGGCCATAGAGCGCGACCCCGTACGGGCGGCTCGCTTCCACGAGTTGGAAGCCGTGGTGGACGCCGGCTTGGAGCCCGAGACAGCGCGAGCTGCGATCACCGAGATCGGCGCTCTCGTCGACGAGGCCCGTGCCGAGGTTCTGGCGTGACCCATGAGTGGACGTGGGAGTACGACCCGGATGCCGAGCACGTCATCGGCGGCCTCCCGCCGGAGGCCGTCAATGAGGTGGCGCGGATCGCCGATTCGCTGGCGGTGCTGGGGCGCGACACCGCCCACGTGGGCCGCGGACCGGCTCACGGTGGGGGCCTGCGCTCGGTGGATCTGGCCGAGGGGCGTGGCTTTCTGCTCTTCATGGCCGATGCCCGAGCCCAGCTCGTCGTCGTCGTCCGCGTCATCTGGCACGGATGACGCTTTGGGTCGCCTCGGGGAGAGCTTCGAGCCGACTTTCGTGCGGACCGGCAGGCACCTGCGGTGAATCCGGCGAAAGCCGGTAGGCGCACCACGAAGCCCGTTCGGGCCGTCATCGACGCCGAGTTGCTCAGCGTGAAGGCTCAGGTGCTCAACTCGGCGGGCAGGTGGAGGAGATGACTTCGGGCCGGGAGATCACTTCTTGATCTCCACGCGGATCTCCGTGCGTAGCTTGGCGGTGATCCCGGCGGCCTCGTCGAAGGGGATCTTGGCGCCCATCGCCGAGCGCTTCATGTCGCCCACGTAGAGAACACCGGCCGTGCTGTGGTCCGCCCAGATGCACAGCGGGAGGACGGTGGTCCCGGTGCCGTCGTTGGGGTGCGTGTACTGGCACTTCATCGCGCCGTCGAAACCGGGCGGCGTGACGGTCTGTGGGGTGCCCTCCACCTTGGTGGACATCGCGGACTTCGCCAGGCTCTTGAACATGGCGTCCACGAAGTTCTCAGGTTTCTTGATGTCGCCCCAGACGCCGATGAACCGCATCAACTTCCGCTCGGCGATGTTCTCGGTCTTGTACCCCGCGGCATTGGACTCAGGGTTCTTCACGCCCATGATGCGGAGATCGCGACGTGCCTCCGGGTTGTTGAAGACATCCTGGTCATGGAACTCGGGGTCCTTGTTGTACTCCGTGAGAACTGTGTCCGGCGTCGTCAGCTTGTAGCGCTTGCCGTCGTCCGCGACGGAGGAACCGCTGTGGTCCTTCATCAGCACGGTGATGCCGCCGATGATCGCCCCGACCACGACGAGCGCGGCGACCGCGATCCCGATGACCTTGCCCTTGCCGCCGCGCTTCGGGGGTATCGGCGGCGGGTACGGCGCGGGCATTCCGGGGTAGGGCTGCTGGCCGTACGGACCCGGGTACGGACCCGGCTGGCCGTACGGCGCCTGCTGCGGATAGCCGTAGCCCGGCTGTGGGGCGCCGGGGGCGCCCTGGCCGTACGGGTGGGGCGGCAGCGGCTGCTGGGGCGGCTGCGGGCCGCCGTACGGGCCGGGCTGGGAGTGGCTCACTCTGGTTCCCCCTCAGGAATGCGGCTCGACGGCCGGACACGCCCTTGGTGAGGAAACCCCTGGCGGGGCCCTCGCGGGCCACGCCGGCGGAGCGTTCAGGATCCCACACGGCCCCGGAGGGCTCGAAAGCGATTTCGACCGCCGGGCTGCCCGTACGGCCCCCGCTGGACGTACGGGCCCGGCTGCCGCGTGTGCCCCGGGGGCTACTTGTTCTTGCGGACCTCGTTGCGTACCTTGGCCGTTGCCTCGGCCAGTTCCTGGGCGGACATCGCGTTGCCGGTGGCGGTGGTGGTGGCACCGCCGGTGATGCCGCCGGCGGACTTGGCGACCGAGTGCGAGACGGCCGTCACCGCGCTGGAGTCGCCCCAGACGCACGTCGAGCCCTCGGCGGTGGTCGTGAAGGACCCCATGGTCACGGTGGCCTTCTTCGTCTCGCACTTCATCACCGCGCCGTCGAAACCGCTCGGGTGGAACTCGGTGACGGGCGTGACGACCTCGACCTTGGTTCCGGCCGTGGAGGACCGCTGGTCCAGCTTGGCGAAGATCGCGTCCACCGCCTTGCCGGGGTCGGACACCTCGCCGTAGACGCCCTTCACGGCAAGGCCCTGCTGCTGGGCGTTCTTGTAGGACGCGCCGACTCCGGTGCCGTTCGTGATGCCCATCGCCTTGATCTCGCTGTCGTCGGCGAGGCTCTTGTTGGCGGTGTCGGTGGGGGACTGCTGCTTGTTGAACTTCCCGTCCAGCAGCGAATCCGGCATCACCATCGTGTAAGGCGCGACCTTCCCGCCGCCCCCGCCGCCGCTCTTGAAGAAGAGGACGCCGCCCACGATCGCGCCCACCACGACCAGCGCGCCGATCGTGATGCCGATCGCCTTGCCCTTGCCGCCGCCGCTCTGCGGCGGCACCGGCGGCGGGTACTGGCCCGGCATGCCGGGCTGGGGCTGCTGGCCGTACGGGCCCGGCTGCGGCTGGCCCCAACCGCCCTGCTGCGGCGCGCCGTACGGCGGCGCGGCCGGTGGCTGCTGGCCGTAGGGGCCTGGCTGTGGGGGCTGGCCGTAGGCCGGGGCGGGGGGCTGCTGCGGGTATCCGTAACCGGGCTGGCCGGGGGCTCCTCCGGGGCCGTACGGCCCCGGCTGCTGGGGCTGCTGGGGAGCGCCGTAGGGGCCCGGCTGGTTGTAGCTCATCGTGTCTCGTTTCGATCCGTGGCTCGTGACAGGCCCGCCATCCTCCCCGACGTCTTACGAGGGCTTTACCCCGGGGCGGCAACAGTTCTGGAACAGTCGCCCCGTCAGCTCCGCACCGGCACCCGCACGCGCTCGCGGAACGTCGCGACCCTGCCGGCCGCCGAGTCGAGACCGAGGTCCTGGCCCTGCACGATCAGCGAGGTGTCCAGGGCGAACACCGTGCCGACGGTGCTGCTGTCGGCCCAGACGCACAGCGGCATCCTGAGGACCTTGCCGGTCGTCGGACCGAGGCTCTGCTTCGTCATCTGGCACTTCAGCACGGTGTCGTCGCCGAGCCGGTCCGGGGTCATCCGGCGTGGGCTGTCCTCGAATTCGATCTTCTCGTTGGGGTCGGTCTCCTTCGCGGCCCCGTCCGTCGCGCTCTTGAACAGGCCGTCGACCAGAGCCTCGGGGCTGCGCACCGAGGTGCCCCAGGCGCCGGAGAAGCGGAGAATCTTCTGGGCGCGCTTGTCCGTACCGGACTTGTAGTTGCCGTTGACGGCCTGCGGGTCGGTCATCCCGAAGCCCTTGAGCTCGTCGAGGGCCGTGGAGTTGAAGCCGGAGCCGGGGTCGCTCGTGTCCTTCGTGTAGTCGTCCGCGAGCGTGTCGGGCGCGGTGAGCTTGTAGCGCGCCCGCGCGATCCCGGTGGCGCTCGGCGAGGCGCTGGGCTCCGGGGTGCCGGGCGAGGCGCTGGCGCCGGCCTTGGGGCCGCCGGCGCTCTTGTCGTTCCCGGTGAAGAGGACGACGCCGCCCACGATCGCCCCGACCACGACGAGCGCCGCGACGGCGATGCCGATCGCCTTGCCCTTGCCCCCGCCGCTCTGCGGCGGTATCGGCGGCGGGTACTGGCCGGGCGGCGGCCCCCAGCCGCCCGGCTGCTGCGGCGGCACGCCGTACGGGCCGGGCTGCGGCGGCGCACCGTACGGCGCGGCGGGCGGTGCGGTCGGCGGTGCGTACGGCGGTGGCGGCGGGAAGCCGGGGGAACCGGGGGAGCCGCCCTGGGCATAGGGGTTCGGTTGCTGCGGCGGCATCCCGTACGGGCCCGGCTGGTGCTCGCTCATCGTCGCCTCTGCGTGTCGCGGAAGATCGTTCGGTGCCATCCTTTCCGACGGCCGCTCCGACGGCGCCGCCGGGCCCCGCCCCGGGGCCCGGAATGGATTCGTAACCCCCGCACACGCCCCCGTAGACTTCTCCCGTGACCGAGAACACTCAGCGCCCCGACAGCGGGCCGAACGACAGCACCCCCGAACTGCCGACCCAGTACGCGCCGGCCGACGTAGAGGGGCCGCTGTACGAGCGCTGGGTAGAGCGGGGCTACTTCGAGGCGGACGCGAAGAGCGACAAAGAGCCGTACACGATCGTCATCCCGCCGCCGAACGTCACCGGTTCCCTCCACCTGGGCCACGCCTTCGAGCACACGCTGATCGACGCCCTCACCCGCCGCAAGCGGATGCAGGGCTACGAGGTGCTGTGGCAGCCCGGCATGGACCACGCCGGCATCGCCACGCAGAACGTCGTCGAGCGCGAGCTCGCCAAGGAGGGCAAGTCCCGCCACGACCTCGGCCGCGAGGCGTTCGTCGAGCGCGTCTGGCAGTGGAAGGCCGAGTCCGGCGGGCAGATCTCCGGCCAGATGCGTCGCCTGGGTGACGGCGTGGCCTGGTCCCGCGAGCGCTTCACCATGGACGAGGGCCTCTCCAAGGCCGTCCAGACGATCTTCAAGAAGCTCTACGACGACGAGCTGATCTACCGCGCCGAGCGCATCATCAACTGGTGCCCGCGCTGCCTCACCGCGATCTCCGACATCGAGGTCGAGTACCAGAACGACGACGGCGAGCTCGTCTCGATCCGCTACGGCTCCGGGGACTCGGAGATCGTGGTCGCCACGACCCGCGCCGAGACGATGCTCGGTGACACCGCCGTGGCCGTCCACCCCGAGGACGAGCGCTACAAGCACCTGGTCGGCACGGAGATCGAGCTGCCGCTGACCGGCCGCCGCATCCCCGTCGTCGCCGACGAGCACGTCGACCCGGAGTTCGGCACCGGCGCCGTCAAGGTGACCCCGGCCCACGACCCGAACGACTTCGAGATCGGCCGCCGTCACGACCTGCCGATGCTCACCGTCATGGACGAGCGCGCGGTCATCACCGTGCCCGGCCCCTTCCAGGGCCTGGACCGCCTGGAGGCCCGCAGCGCCATCGTCGGCGCCCTGCGCGCCGAGGGCCGGATCGTCGCCGAGAAGCGCCCGTACGAGCACTCCGTCGGCCACTGCTCGCGCTGCAAGACCACCATCGAGCCGCGCCTCTCCATGCAGTGGTGGGTCAAGGTCGGCCCGCTGGCCGAGTCCGCCAGCAAGGCCGTCCGCGACGGCGACGTCGCCATCCACCCCAAGGAGATGGAGTCCCGCTACTTCGGCTGGGTCGACAACCTCCACGACTGGTGCATCTCGCGCCAGCTGTGGTGGGGCCACCGCATCCCCGTCTGGTACGGCCCGGACGGCGAGATGGTCTGCGTCGGCCCGGACGACGAGGCGCCCACCGGCGAGGGCTGGCACCAGGAGACCGACGTCCTGGACACCTGGTTCTCCTCCGGCCTGTGGCCCTTCTCCACGCTCGGCTGGCCCGAGAAGACCGACAGCGTCCAGAAGTTCTATCCGAACTCCGTCCTGGTCACCGGCTACGACATCCTCTTCTTCTGGGTCGTCCGGATGATGATGTTCGGCCTCTACGCGATGGACGGCACCCCGCCGTTCCACACCATCGCCCTGCACGGCATGGTCCGCGACCAGTTCGGCAAGAAGATGTCGAAGTCCTTCGGCAACGCGGTCAACCCGCTGGACTGGATGGACAAGTACGGCTCCGACGCCGTCCGCTTCACCCTCGCCCGCGGCGCCAACCCCGGTGTCGACGTGCCGATCGGCGAGGACTGGGTCCAGGGCTCGCGGAACTTCGCGAACAAGATCTGGAACGCCACCCGCTTCGCGATGATGAACGGCGCGACGGTGGAGGGCGACCTGCCGCCCGTCGAGCAGATGTCGGCGACGGACCGCTGGATCCTCTCGCGCCTGAACGCCACGGTCGCCGAGGTCGACGCGTACTACGACGACTACCAGTTCGCCAAGCTCTCGGACGCCCTCTTCCACTTCGCGTGGGACGAGGTCTTCGACTGGTACGTCGAGCTGTCCAAGACCACCTTCATGGGCGGCGGCGAGCAGGCCAAGGTCTCGGCCCGGGTCCTCGGCGAGGTCCTGGACGTCACGCTGCGGCTGCTGCACCCGGTCGTCCCGTTCGTCACCGAGACGCTGTGGACGACGCTCACCGGCAAGGAGTCGGTCGTCATCGCCGACTGGCCGGCCGACAGCGGCTTCCGCGACGCGGGCGCCGAGCAGGAGATCGAGAACCTCCAGCAGGTCATCACCGAGGTCCGCCGCTTCCGCTCCGACCAGGGCCTCCAGCCCGGTCAGCGGGTCCCGGCGAAGCTCGGCCTGAGCGGCACCGCCCTGGCCGCGCACGAGGCCGCGATCCGTCAGCTGCTGCGCCTCCAGCCCGCCGAGGACGGCTTCCAGGCCACGGCGACGCTGCCGGTCGCGGGGGCCACGGTCGCCCTCGACCTGTCCGGGGTCATCGACTTCGAGGCGGAGCGCAAGCGCCTGACGAAGGACCTCGCGGCGGCGGAGAAGGAGAAGGCCCAGGCCAACGCCAAGCTCGGCAACGAGGCGTTCCTGGCCAAGGCCCCCGACAACGTCGTGGACAAGATCCGCACGCGCCTCGCCAAGGCCGACGAGGACATCGCCCGGATCACCGCCCAGCTGGCCGGTCTGCCGCAGGGCTGACGGGGCAACGAAGAAGCCCCCGGCGCGAGAGGAATCCTCTCGCGCCGGGGGCTTCTTCCGTTTCCGGTACGGGGAACGGTGCGGGGCTCACCGCCCGGCCGGCGGCGCCTCCCACGGGGTGGGCGGTACGGTCCGGGCCTCCCACGGCCGGGACCGGCCCGGGTCCCACATGGGGCCCCACGGTCCTTCCACCGGTTCCTCGTCCACCCGGTTGAGCGGCCGGTGGCTGCTGCGGTTGCGCTGCGGCCAGAAGAGTACGTACACGGTCGACACCGCCACGAAGAGCAGCCGGATCAGGCCGCGCGCCGAGTCGTCGTGGACGACGAAGACGCTGCCGTAGAGCACGATCAGCGCGATCCAGCTCCACCACGGCACCAGGCGGCGCTGCCCGCAGACGTCCCACAGCAGGGTGCCGAGCAGTACGGACGCCGTGTAGTAGGTGTAGACGCTGGGGTCGAGGAGGATGCGGGCGTTCGCGCCCAGCAGCACCACGCCGGCCCAGCGGCCGCGCCACACGGCGACCGCGCCGAGCGTGAGGCCGAGCGCGGCCTGGGCGGGCCGGGCCCAGTTGGGGGTCTCGGGGGTGTTGCCGCCGAGCCAGCGCAGCGCGGACGCCGGGTTGTTGGGGATCGTGAACTTCGCGGCGGCGAAGGAGTGCGGGTCCACGAGGAAGAACGGCAGCCAGGCGACGGCCACCAGGCCCACGCACCACAGCACCGCGCGCATCCAGCGGTCCCTGGGCAGGGCGAGGATCAGCGGCAGGAAGGCCAGCGCGGTCGGCTTGGAGTCCAGGGCCAGGGCGAGGCAGATGCCGACGGCGGCGGGGTTGCAGCGCGTCAGGAACCAGACGGCCAGCGCGGTGAAGAACAGCGCGAGCACGTCGTCCAGGTGCCCGAAGCGGACCGACACCTCGATCCACATGGGGATGAACGCGGCGCCCGCGATGAGGACGCGCCGCCGCAGGCGCTGGTGGTTGGTGCCGGTGCCCAGGAAGTGCATGGCGGCGCTGCGGCCCGCGAGCACCACGATGACCAGTCCCAGGGCGGACATGAACGCCGCCGCGAGGAACTGGCCGGTGTGCTCGGAGAAGGGGTTGAACAGGCCCGCCACCAGGAAGCTGATGGGGCCCATCTGGAGCTCGGGGTGGTGGGCGTAGAGGTTGAGCCCACCCGTCCCGTTGCCGCCGTCGTACAGCAGCTCGCCGCCCGTGCGCAGATAGTGCCAGGAGAAGCCACCGCTCGGCTCCACCAGGGCGAACCACAGCACGGTCCACGCTGTGAGCAGCAGCAAGTGCATCCGAGTGCTGACTTCCGGTACCCGCACGACGCTCCTGTTCCGCCACCCGGAACCGCTCCGGGCGATGTGGGCAATGTTTTCCCCGGCGGTCAGATGGCGGAAGAGGGGCGGAGGTTGCCCCGTGGGCCTCAAGTGTGGCCCATTTCATGGTTTGTTCAGTTGGCGGGCGCAGACTGCCGGAGGCGCGCGTCAGCTCTCGACGGCGATGGGGCCGGAGGTGACGACCTCCGCGTTGCGCCGCGTCTTGGCCCAGCCGTTGCGGCCGCGCAGCATCCGCACGAAGCCGCGGGCGGAGGCCGGGAAGAGGTGGTACGCGTACACCCACAGTGCCAGCCCCCACAGCAGGGAGACGAGCAGCGAGCGGCCCGGTGCGCGGTCCCGGCGGTAGACCGGGCCCCAGAGGACGAACGGCAGCACGGAGACGACGGCCAGTCCGAGCACGAGCGGCCACAGGGCGAGCATGCCGCCGAACGCCTCGCCCGCGCCCTCGTCGGCGACGGTCAGTCCGAGCAGGGCGAACATGACCAGGCAGAGGGCGAGCGTCACCAGGTGGGCGACCGGCTGGAGGAAGGTGTAGAGGGTCTCCAGGACGCCCTTGCCGTTGTAGTGGCGCGAGGAGACGATGCGCGGCGCGTAGCGGACGCACTGGAGGTTGCCCTGGGCCCAGCGGGTGCGCTGGGTGAGGAAGCGGCGGCCGTGGGGGAGGCCCTCCTGGGAGACCCAGGTGTCGGCTATGTGGGCTATCCGGTCACCGTTGAGGATCATGTGCAGGCCGAGCTCGTAGTCCTCCAGGAGCGCGCCGCGCTGCCAGGGGCGGCGCTCGGCCGCCGCGATGCGGTCCAGGGAGGCGAGCCGGGTGAACTGGCCGTTGCCGCCGAGGCCCACGGAGCCGGTGCGGCCGCGCAGCAGCTGCATGCCGGCGTTGGAGACGGAGAACTCCATGTCCTGCATCCGCACGAGCAGGCGGGCGAAGGCGTTGCGGATCCGGCCGCGGTCGCCGAGCGGGCGCGGGTCGTCGGCGTTGCGCATGTGCACGCTGACCTGCACGCCACCGGTCTCCGGGTCGCCGAAGCCGAGGGGGCCGCTGACGCGGTCCAGGGCGCGCGGGTCCAGCTGGCCGTCGGCGTCGATGACGCAGACGACGACGTGCTCGCGGTCGACGTCCTCGGACAGGTACTCGTTCAGCTCGTCGTAGGCGGCGTTGAGCGCGGCGCCCTTGCCCAGCCGGGCGTTGGGGCGGTGGCGGCGCACGAGGTGGACGCGGCGGTCCGTCTCGCCGAGCTCCGCCACGATCGCGCCGGTGCGGTCGTCGCTGTCGTCGTCGATGACCCACACGTGGGCACTCGGGTGGTCCTTGCGCAGCCGGTCGACGGTCGTCCCGATCACGGCTTCCTCGTCACGGCACGGCACGAAGAAGTGCCAGTCGAAGGCGGCGGCGTTGCCGTCCTCGACGGTGGGCCGCCGCAGGTACGCGGTCCGCGCCCCGGCCCAGTAGAGCAGGAAGCAGAGCAGCAGGAAGAAGGGGAAGACGAACAGCAGGGGACTGTCGAACATGAGGGTGGGAACTCCGGGGGTGGGGGGCGGGTCGCGGGAGCGTCGGGCCGGGCGTTACGCCGCGGCGGCGAGCTGCTCCGGCGCCGTGACGGCGGCGAGCAGGGCGACGATCCGCTCGGAGGCGAGTCCGTCCCCGAAGGGGCTGGGGAGCGCGGCCAGCCGGGCCAGGCCGGCGGGGCCCTCCGCGAGCCGGCGGCGGGCGACGGCGCCGATCTGCGGGCCCGGCTCGACCAGGTCCGCGAAGTCCGCCATGGCCTCCGGACGCTCCGTGGAGCGGCGGACGACGACCAGCGGGCGGCCCAGCACGGTGCACTCCTCCTGGATGCCGCCGGAGTCGGAGACCAGGAGCGCCGCGTGGCGGGCCAGCGCGAGGAACTCGCCGTAGCCCAGCGGGCGGCACACGGTCAGGCCGGTGAGCAGGTCCTCCAGGCCGGCGGCGGCGATCCGCGCACGGGTGCGCGGGTGCAGCGGCACGACGACGGGGACGGACTCCGCGAGGGCGGAGAGCTCGGTGAAGATCGCCCGGAGGGCGTCCACGGAGTCGGTGTTCTCGGGCCGGTGGACGGTGGCCAGGACGTACGCGTCGGCCGTCAGCCCGTGCCGCTCGACGAGCTCCGCACGGGCGGCGGCGTCCGGCAGCTGGCCGTGCACGGCCTCCACGACGGTGTTGCCGGTGACGGCGACGCGCGCGTCGTCGACGCCCTCGGCGAGGAGGTTGGCGCGGTTGTCCTCGGTGGCCGCGCACAGCACGTCGGCGATGCGGTCGATGAGGACGCGGTTGTGCTCCTCGGGCATGTTGCGGTCGTGGCTGCGCAGCCCGGCCTCGACGTGCAGCAGCGGGATGCCGCGGGCGTTCGCGGCGAGCGCGCCGGCGAGGGCGGCGTTGGTGTCGCCCTGCACGACCACGGCCAGCGGCGGCTCGGCGGTGAACAGCTCGTCGAGCTGGGCGAGCGCGGCGGAGATCTGCACGGCACGCGGCTGCCCGCCGATACCGGTCAGGAAGGTCGGCTCCGGAAGCCCGAGCTCGCTCAGGAACCGGCCGGACAGCTCCTCGTCGTAGTGCTGACCCGTGTGCACCAGGTGGGCGGCGGGGCCCAGCAGGCGGACGAGGTCGGTGAGCTTGACGAGCTCGGGGCGGGTGCCGAGGACGACAGCGACGCTACGGGTGGGGAGGTGCGACACGAATGACTCCTGGAGCTGTGCGACGAGGACGGCTCCGAGAGTGCGGGGGGTTGGTTGCGGGGTCGGATGGGCTTCGGTTGCGCGACGGTTGCGATTGCTGCGACGGGGCGGATCGGGACGTTGGTCCTATTCAGCCCGTCCGGCGTTTGAGGACAACGCGCGAAGCGTGTTGCGGGGTCTGGGGCGGAGCCCCAGTTTCGGGAAGGGGCGGGGTAGGGGAAAAAGCCCGCCGCAGGCGCCGACAGACCCGCAGCCGGGGGCCCGGGGCGCGAGCCCCGGAGAACTAATCGAGCGCCCGATACCGGTAACCAAGCCCCCGCACGGCCTCCAACGGATCCGCCGCCTCATCCCCCGCCGCCTGCCGCAGCTTGCGCCGCAACCGCAGCACCGCGAACTTCACCCGCTCCCGCCCCGTCCCCTCCGGGTCGTCCCAGACGCGGTCGAGCAACTGGTCGGTGGTGAGCACCCGGCCCCGGTTGCGGACGAGCACCTGGAGCAGCCGGTACTCGATGTCGCTGAGCCGCGCCTCGTGGCCCTGCCAGACCGCCGAGCGCCGCTCGGGGACCAGCCGCAGCCCGTCGTCGAAGGAGTCGCCGGCCCAGCGGGTGGGCGCGGTGCGGCGCAGGAGGGCCTCGACGCGGGCGAGGAGCTCGTCGTTGCCGAAGGGCTTGGGGAGGTAGTCGTCGGCTCCGGCGCGCAGGCCCCGCACCCGGTCGGTCTCGGCGCCGCGCGCGGTGAGCAGCAGGACGGGCAGGTCGCTGAGGTCCCGGGTGCGTTCGAGCACCTCCCAGCCGTTGAGCTGGGGCAGGCCGATGTCGAGGAGCATCAGCGCGGGCCGCTCGGAGAAGAGCAGCCGCAGCCCGTCGCGGCCGTTGTCGGCGTGGATCACGTCGTAGCCCGCGCGGTCGAGGAGGGTGCGCAGGGCGAGGGCGAGGTCGGGGTCGTCCTCGACGACCAGGACGCGGCTCACGGCGCGTCCTGGTCGGCGGGCGCGGTGTCGGGGCCGGGCCCGGCGACGGGCAGCCGGATCAGGAAGGCCGCGCCCTCGCCCTCGGCGCCGCCCGCGGTGAGGGTGCCGCCGTGGAGCTGGACGACCGTACGGCTGATGGCGAGCCCCAGACCGGTGCCGGGATAGCCGCCGCCGGTGGCATTCGGTGCGCGGACGAAGCCGGTGAAGATTTCCTCATGGAATTCATGCGGGATGCCGATTCCCGTATCGGCTACTTCGATCTCCCAGAAATGCCCGCGGGGGGCGGCCGTGACGGTGATCCGGCCATCCGGTGGGGTGAATTTCGCGGCGTTCTCCAGAAGATTGGCCAGGACCTGCTGAAGGCGGTGCCGGTCGCCCCGGAGAGCGGGTCCCCGCGCGCAGTCCAGCACGGTGAAGACGGCCGCTCCCTGCGGTGTGGCCAGCCGGTCCAGGACGGCGTCCTGCACCGTCGCGGGCACGTCCACCGCGTCGAACTCCAGCTCCAGGCCGGAGGCCCGCATCCGGGTGGTCAGCAGCAGGTCGGCGATCACCCGCTGCATGCGGTCGGCGTTGCGGCGGATGGCGTCGAGGAAGGCCAGCTGGTCGGTGCCCAGGGCGCTGCCCGCGGCCGGGTCGGCCAGCAGCTCGCAGAAGCTGATGATGGACGTGAGCGGGGTCCGCAGCTCGTGGGAGGCGGCCGCCGTGAAGGTGTTGCGCTGCCGCGCGAGCTCGGTGAGCGCGAGGTTGTCGCGCTCCAGGTCGCGCTCCCGGCGCTTGCGGTCGGTGATGTCCTGGAAGGTCCACAGCGCCCCGAGGTGGTCGTCCCCGTGGCGCAGCGGCTCGACCTCGCGCCGGATGGTGCGCCCGTCCGTGAGCGGGATCTCGGCCGTCCGGTGGACGCGCCGGCCCGCCAGGATCTCGCCGGGGCTGCCGGGGCCGGAGAAGCCGGGGGCGAAGAGGGCCCGTACGAGGGGGACGACCGGGCGAAGCGGAGCGCCGGGGGAGAGGTCGGCCCGGCCCTCCAGATCGAACATGCGGACGAAGCGCTGGTTCGTCGCCAGCACCTCGTCCGCCGGGCCCTGCACGAGTGCGCCCGCCGGCAGCGCTTCCAGGACCGCCAGGAGCCGGTCCCGGTCCTCGGACGGCATCTTTCTCAGCCAGCTCTCATGGAGTCGGGGAACACTAACTCCGCTTAACGGAGTTTTCGGGAAAACCGTATGTCAAGGAGAGGGAGCGCGCCCCCCAATGAACAAGCCCGTCCGGCACGTCGCCGTCTTCTCCCTGCTGCTCGTCCTCGCCGTGCTCGTACGGGCCACCTGGATACAGGCGGCCCAGGCGGGCAGCCTCGACGGCAACCCCCACAACCCGCGACAGGCGATAGCGGCGCACTCCCGGCCGCTCGGCAACATCCTCGCCGGAGGCAAGCTCCTCACCGGCTCCACGGCCACCGGCGGCGACCTGAAGTACAAGCGCACCTACACCGACGGCGAGCTCTACGCGCCGGTCACCGGCTTCTCCTCGCAGATCTACGGCGACACCCAGCTGGAGAGCCTCTACAAATCCGTCCTCACCGGTGAGGACGACCGGCTGCGCAGCCCCTCCGACGCCATCACCAACAAGCAGCCCGACCCCGGCGACGTCATCACCACGATCGACCCGGCCGTGCAGAAGGCCGCCTTCGAGGGCCTCGGCGACAAGACCGGCGCAGCCATTGCCCTCGACCCCGCCACCGGGGCGATCCTCGGCATGGCCAGCACCCCCTCGTACGACCCCGGGCGCTTCGCCGGATCCGGCGGCGCCGACCAGAAGGCGTGGGAGTCGCTGGAGAAGGACAAGCAGCAGCCGACCGTCAACCGCGCGCTGCGCCAGACCTATCCGCCGGGCTCGACCTTCAAGCTCGTCGTCGCGGCGGCCGCTCTGGAGAACGGCCTCTACTCCTCCGTCGACGAGGCCACCGACAGCCCCGACCCGTACCTCCTGCCGGGCACCCGCACCTACCTGCCCAACGAGAACACCAGCGCCCCCTGCACGAACGCCAGCATCCGCACGGCGCTCCAGTACTCGTGCAACAACGTCTTCGGACACCTCGCCGAGCGGCTCGGCGCGCAGAAGGTCGCGCAGCAGGCGGAGAAGTTCGGCTTCAACGACGGCAAGATCGACACGCCCGTACGCGCCGCCAAGAGCCTCTACCCGACCGACATGAACGCCGCGCAGACCGCGCTGTCCGGCATCGGCCAGTTCAACGACCAGGCCACCCCGCTCCAGATGGCCATGGTCTCCTCGGCCATCGCCAACGGCGGCAAGCTGATGACGCCCCGCCTCGTCGACCGCGTCACCGACGGCAGCTCCGGCGTCCTGGAGAAGCACGACCCGAAGCAGTACGCCCAGGCGATGTCCGCCGACACCGCGCGGCAGCTGAAGTCCGCCATGCAGACCGTCGTCGAGCAGGGCACCGGCAGCAACGCCCGGATCGACGGCCTGACCGTCGGCGGCAAGACGGGCACCGCGCAGCACGGCGTCGACAACAGCGGCACGCCCTACGCGTGGTTCGTCTCCTACGCGCAGAACAGCCAGGGCAAGCAGGTCGCCGTCGCCGTGGTGATCGCCGACAGCGACGCCGCCCGCTCGGACGTCAGCGGCAACGGACTCGCCGCCCCGGTGGCCAAGGCCATGATGAGCGCGGCGCTGGCCGCCGGTGCCTGATGGCCGCGCTGTCAGTGCGGCTCCGTAGACTGGACCGCGTGAGCGAGCGCCCCCTGAACGACGAGAACGACGACACCGGCCCCGGCGAGGACGACCGCTTCGCCGAGATTGTCGATGCCGAGACCGACCTCCCCCAAGCTCTCGACTCCGCTCGAGCAGGGGGGACCCCCACCCCCGACCTCGCCGTGATCGAGGCCGGCAGCCGCACCCTGCGCGCCCAGGGCGGGCCGCCGCAGGGCGACGGCGTGCCCTCCCGCCCCGCCGACCCCGAGGTCGACCGGGCGCTGCGCGAGGTGGAGACCGAGCTGGCCGGCCGCTGGCCCGAGACCAAGCTCGACCCGTCGCTGCGCCGCGTCGAGGCGCTGATGGACATCCTGGGCCAGCCGCAGCGCGCGTACCCCGCCATCCACATCACCGGCACCAACGGCAAGACCAGCACCGCCCGCATGATCGAGGCGCTGCTGGGCGCCTTCGACCTGCGCACCGGCCGCTACACGAGCCCGCACGTCCAGTCCGTCACCGAGCGGATCAGCCTGGACGGCGCCCCCATCGACGCCGAGCGCTTCATCGAGACGTACCGCGACATCCAGCCGTACGTGCAGATGGTCGACGACCGCGAAGAGCACAGGCTGTCCTTCTTCGAGGTGATCACCGCCATGGCCTTCGCGGCCTTCGCGGACGCCCCCGTCGACGTGGCGGTCGTCGAGGTCGGCATGGGCGGCACCTGGGACGCCACCAATGTCGTCGACGGCACGGTCGCGGTCGTCACCCCCATTTCGCTGGACCACACAGACCGGCTCGGCACCACCCCCGGTGAGATCGCCGGGGAGAAGTCCGGGATCGTCAAGCAGGGCGCCACCGTCGTCCTCGCCCAGCAGCCCGTCGACGCCGCGCAGGTCCTCCTCAAGCGCTCGGTCGAGGCCGACGCGACGGTCGCCCGCGAGGGCATGGAGTTCGGCGTCGTCTCCCGCGAGGTCGCCGTCGGCGGCCAGCTGCTGACGCTGCGCGGCCTGGGCGGCGAGTATCCGGACGTCTTCCTGCCGCTGTACGGCGCCCACCAGGCGCACAACGCCGCGGTCGCCCTCGCCGCCGTCGAGGCGTTCTTCGGCATCGGCTCGGAGCACGCCCGCACGCTCGACATCGACACCGTCCGCCGCGCCTTCGCCGCCGTCACCTCGCCGGGCCGGCTGGAGGTCGTGCGCCGCAGCCCCACCGTGGTGCTGGACGCCGCGCACAACCCCGCGGGCGCGGCCGCCGCGGCCGAGGCCGTCACCGAGGCGTTCGGTTTCAGCCGCCTCGTCGGCGTGGTCGGCGCCAGCGCCGACAAGGACGTCCGGGGGCTCCTGGAAGCCTTCGAACCGATCTTCGCCGAGGTCGTGGTGACCCGGAACTCCACCGCCCGCTCCATGGACCCCGACGAGCTGGCCGGCATCGCGGTCGAGGTCTTCGGCGCCGAGCGCGTGCAGGTCGAGCCCCGGCTCGACGACGCCCTGGAGGCGGCCATCACCCTCGCGGAGGAAGAGGGCGAGTTCTCCGGCGCGGGCGTCCTGGTGACCGGCTCCGTGCTCACGGTCGGCGAGGCCCGGCTGCTCCTCGGGAGGGACTGACCATGCGCATGCTCTGCTCCAGCACTCTGATCGGTGAATTCTTCATCATCGGGTTCGCCGGTCTGGTCGCCATGCAGACGTCCGACGTCTCCACCGGCACGGTGTGGGCCGTCAGCGGAACGGCCATGGTGCTGAGCGTCCTGCTGTGCGGGATGCTCGGGCGGCCCGGCGGCGTCCAGCTCGGCTGGCTGCTGCAGGGCGCGCTGGTCCTCAGCGGCCTCGTCGTCCCGATGATGTTCATCCTGGGCGTCGTCTTCGGCGTGCTGTGGTGGGTGTCGGTCCACTTCGGCGGCAAGATCGACGAGGCGAAGGCGCGCTTCGCACGCGAAGCGGCGGACCAGACGGCGGCGGACCCGGTCTAGCCCGGTCTAAGCCCGGCCAGGCCGGGCCCAGGCCGGGCCCGGCCCCGGAGGCCGCCCCCGATCTCGGGGCCCCAAGATCCGCGATACCCTCGCGGCACTGTTGTCCCGCCCGCAAGGAGCCGCAATATGAGCCAGCGCACCCTCGTCCTCCTCAAGCCCGACGCCGTGCGGCGCGGCCTGACCGGCGAGATCATCGGCCGGATCGAGCGCAAGGCGAACTGGACGATCAGCGCGCTGGAGCTGCGCACCCTGGACCGGGGCACGCTGGAGCAGCACTACGCCGAGCACGTCGGCCGCGACTTCTACGAGCCGCTGATGCAGTTCATGTCCTCCGGGCCCGTCGTGGCCCTCGTGGTCGAGGGGGAGCGTGTGATCGAGGGCGTGCGCGCGCTGGCCGGCCCGACCGACCCGATCTCGGCCGCCCCGGGCTCCATCCGTGGTGACTTCGGCACCATCACGCGCGAGAACCTCATCCACGCCTCGGACTCCGAGGAGTCCGCACAGCGGGAAATCAAGATTTTCTTTCCGGGCCTCGCCTGATAGTTCGTCAGTGACGCACGCATTCTGATCAGGGGCGGCCGATTTCTTTTCGGCCGCCCCCTGGCATATGCGCGGCGAAGGAGGGAACCTCTCACTCCGACACGACGTCACCATTACTGGGGCGGGCTCGCGTTCCGCCGACAATGGCGGAGGAACCCTCGCGCCGCGTACGACCGGTCGAGACTACGATGAAGCCTCCGCGCCCCGCAGCGCACCGCACACCCTGCCGACCTCAAGTAAGCATTCGCTCCAGCTGGGAAGGCCAGACGTATCCTCATGGGGAACAACATGTCGTTCATCGGCCGTGACATGGCTGTCGACCTCGGGACCGCCAACACGCTGGTGTACGTCAGAGGCCGCGGAATCGTCCTCAACGAGCCGTCCGTCGTAGCCATCAACACCAACACCGGCGGCATCCTCGCGGTGGGTGCCGAGGCGAAGAAGATGATCGGCCGGACCCCGGGCAACATCGTCGCCGTGCGTCCGCTCAAGGACGGGGTGATCGCGGACTTCGAGATCACGGAGCGGATGCTCCGTTACTTCATCCTCAAGATCCACAAGCGGCGCTGGATGGCCCGCCCGCGCGTCGTGGTCTGTGTGCCCTCCGGTATCACCGGGGTCGAGCGCCGCGCCGTGATCGAGGCGTCCACCCAGGCCGGTGCCCGTCAGGTGCACATCATCGAGGAGCCGATGGCCGCCGCGATCGGCTCCGGCCTCCCCGTGCACGAGGCCACCGGCAACATGGTCGTCGACATCGGCGGCGGCACCACCGAGGTCGCGGTGATCTCCCTCGGCGGAATCGTCACGGCGCAGTCCATCCGGGTCGCGGGCGACGAGCTCGACAACGCGATCATCCAGCACATCAAGAAGGAGTACAGCCTCCTCCTCGGTGAGCGCACCGCCGAACAGATCAAGATCACCATCGGCTCGGCCTACGACCTCGAGCAGGACGAGCACACCGAGATCCGCGGCCGCGACCTCGTCAGCGGGCTGCCCAAGACGGTGGTCATCTCGGCGGCCGAGGTCCGCAAGGCCATCGAGGAGCCGGTCAACTCCATCGTCGACGCGGTCAAGACCACCCTCGACAAGTGCCCGCCCGAGCTGTCGGGTGACGTGATGGACCGCGGGATCGTTCTCACGGGCGGCGGCGCTCTCCTGCGCGGCCTCGACGAGCGGCTGCGCCGGGAGACCGGGATGCCGATCCACATCGCCGAGGACCCGCTGGACTCCGTCGCCCTGGGCTCCGGCAAGTGTGTCGAGGAGTTCGAGGCGCTCCAGCAGGTGCTGGACGCCCAGCCTCGCAGGTGACGGGTGACCGGCCGGGCTGAGATCCATCGGTCCGGCCGGTTCTCGCGGCCGCCCGTGTCAGGGCGGCGCGAGGGTGCGCCCGGCTGTACCCGCTGCCGGTAAACAACCTGATATACAGGCAGAACGCTTCCGATGACCGGCCCGGACCCGCAGCCGACCGGTCCGACGAGAAGGGCACGCCGCCGCACGTGAGGGACACACGAGAGAGCCGGCTGCTACTGGTGCTGCTGGTCGCCGTCGCGTTCGCACTGATCACGGTGGACATCCGCGGTGGCGAACAGTCCCCGCTCGACGGCGTCCGGCACGCCGCCGCGTCGGCCTTCGGGCCGGTGGAGGCCGGGGTCGCCGACGCCGTGGACCCGGTCGGCAACGCCATCGCGGCCGTACGGGACTCGGGCGGCCGGCACAGCCGCATCGCCCAGCTGGAGCGGGAGAACGCCACCCTCAAGCAGCGCCTCGGCAGCAACGACCGCAACCGCGGCCGCGCCCGCGAGCTCGACGCGATGCTCAAGACCGCGGGCCGCGGGCAGTACGGCATCAAGGGCGCCCAGGTCATCGCCATAGGAGCCGCCCAGGGCTTCTCCTGGACGGTCACCATCGACGCGGGCAGCGACGACGGCATCCACCGCGACATGACCGTGCTCAACGGCGACGGCCTCGTCGGCCGGGTCACCACCGTCTCCCGGTCCACCGCCACCGTCCTGCTCGCGACCGACCCGAAGTTCACCGTCGGCACCCGCATGGAGAAGTCCGGCGAGCTCGGCTTCGCCACCGGCCAGGGCGACCGCTCCCTGCGCGTCGAACTCCTCAACGGCAAGGCCGGCGTTCACGAGGGCGACCGCCTCGTCACCTTCGGCTCCAGCAGGAACAAGCCGTTCGTGCCCGGCGTCCCCGTCGGCGAGGTCACCCGCGTCGAGCCCGCGGGCGGCAGCCTGACCCGCACCGTCCAGGTCCGGCCCTTCGTCGGCTACAGCAGGCTCGACATCGTCGGCGTCGTCGTCGAGGAGCCCCGCACCGATCCGCGCGACACGGTCCTGCCGCCGAAACCGGAAGCTCCCAAGCCCACGCCCACGGTGACCGTGACGGCCACCCCCTCCGCGAGCGCCAAACCCCAGGACTGAAGCGATGCGCATCAACCGGATCCTGCTCTCGTCGGCGCTCGTCGTGATCGCCCTCGTCGTCCAGGTGACCGTTCTCGCCCGGCTCCATCTCCCCGGCGCCGTCCCCGACCTGATGCTCCTCGTCGTCGTCGGCCTCACGCTCGTCTACGGGCACACCAGCGGCGCCCTCATCGGCTTCGGGGCCGGTCTCCTCGCCGACCTCGCGCCGCCCGCCGACCACGCCACCGGGCGGTACGCCCTGGTGCTGTGCGTGATCGGCTATCTCGTCGGCCTGGTCAAGCCGGAGAGCGGGAGAGTGCGCTCGGCCACCGTCCCCATGCTCGTCGTCGTCGCCGCGGCCATCGGCTCCACCCTGCTCTACGCGGGCGTGGGCTCGCTCGTCGGCGACACCGCGGCCCGGAACGTCGGGCTGAGCGGCCTGGTCCTCACCGCGACGCTCTACGACCTGCTGCTGGCCCCCTTCACCGTGCCGCTGATCATGGCGCTCGCCCGCCGCACCGAGAACGACCCGCTCGCGGGCGAGGGTGGCCCGGCGACCCTGGCCGGCGGCGGCGAGGGCGCCTTCTCCCGCCTCGGCGGCCAGCGCGGCGGCCTCTTCGGCAGGCCGGTCCGCCGGCAGGGCCGCCTCAAGGGGGTCCGGCGGCTGTGACACGGCACTCTTCCGGCAAGCCCGGCACCGCGGCCGAGGGGGCATGCGAGGAGACGGCCGCCGAGGCGGCCGGCGGTGATCCCGGACCGATGAATGAGGGGAACGCAGGGAACGAGGGGGCAGCATGAGCAACATTCCCGAGAGCGGGCGCACTTCCCGCGTCACCATCCGCCTCATCACCATCCAGATCCTCGTCGTCTCCCTCCTGCTCACCCTCGGCGGCCGCCTCTGGTACCTCCAGATCCGCAACGGCGACCAGTACACCGCCGAGGCCGCCGACAACCACATCCAGCAGGTCGTCGCCCCCGCCACCCGCGGCTCGATACTGGACGCCCGCGGCGTGCCCCTCGCCGACAACGAGACCCGCCTCGTGGTCTCCGCCAACCGCACCGACCTGCTGAAGATGCCCGACCGCGGCAAGGCCGTACTCGCCCGGCTCGCCGGTGTCC
This sequence comes from Streptomyces sp. NPDC051173, assembly GCF_040689515.1. NCBI lineage: Bacteria > Bacillati > Actinomycetota > Actinomycetes > Kitasatosporales > Streptomycetaceae > Streptomyces > Streptomyces sp. NPDC051173. The sequence continues at coordinate 28,506 of NZ_JBFBBD010000027.1, read as the reverse complement.
TCGGCCTCAGGCCCGAGGACGTCGCCGCCAAGGTGCGGCTGTGCGACGCCAAGACCCCCAAGCCCTGCTGGGCCGGCTCGCCCTATCAGCCCATCCCCATCACCGACCAGGCCACCACCCAGCAGGCCCTGCAGATCCGCGAGCGCGCCGAGGACTTCCCCGGCGTCACCGCCGAACCCACGGCCGTACGCCGCTACGCCGGGCCCGGCGGCTCCAACACCGCCCAGGTGCTCGGCTATCTCTCGCCCGTCACCGACGACGAGATCAGCAAGACCAAGTCCGGCTCCGCCCCGCTGCTCCGCTCCGACCAGGTCGGCCGCTCCGGCCTCGAGCGGCAGTACGACACCCAGCTGCGCGGCAAGGCGGGCGTCACCCGCTACGAGGTCGACAACCTCGGCCGCGTCATCGGCAAGGCCAAGAGCGACAAGGCCGTGCCCGGCGCCAACATCGTCACCAGCATCGACGCCCGCGTGCAGGCCATAGCGGAACGGGAGCTGGACCAGGCGATGAAGGACGCCCGCAAGGAGCTCGACCGCAACACCGGCGTCAACTACAAGGCCGACGCGGGCGCCGTCGTGGTGATGGAGTCCAGGACCGGCCGCGTCGTCGCCATGGCCTCCAACCCCACCTACGACCCCAACGCCTGGGTCGGCGGCATCTCCGCCAAGGACTACAAGCAGCTCACCGGCAAGGACTCGGACTACCCCCTGCTCAACCGGGCCATCCAGGGCCAGGCGGCACCCGGCTCGATCTTCAAGGTCATCTCCGCCACCGCCGCCGTCAAGGCCGGATACGCCTTCAACGACAACTACAACTGCTCCAGCTCGTACAGCATCGGCAACCAGGTCTTCAAGAACTTCGAGTCCAAGGGCTACGGCCCGATCAACCTCGGCCGGGCGCTGGAGGTCTCCTGCGACACCGTCTTCTACGACCTGGCCTACCGCCAGTGGCAGAAGGACGGCGGCAACAACCCCAAGCACCCGGCGGACTGGTTCTACCGCACCGCCCACGACTTCGGCCTCGGCAAGGAGACCGGCATCGACCTCCCCAACGAGGTCAAGGGCCGGGTCCCGGACCGCGAGTGGAAGAAGAGCTACTGGGAGGCCAACAAGGACGCCTGGTGCAAGCAGAGCGGCAGCAGCGACGACTACGCCGCGAAGATCGCCAAGGAGAACTGCGAGTCCGGCATGCGGATGCGCGCCGGTGACTCCGTCAACTACTCCATCGGCCAGGGCGACACCCTCGTCACGCCCATCCAGATGGCCACCATCTACGCGGGCATCAGCAACGGCGGCACGCTCTACAACCCCACCATCGGCAAGGCCATCGTCAGCGCCGACGGCAAGCACGTCCAGGAGATCGCGCCCACGGCCCACGGCAAGCTGCCGTTCGAGGGGAAGACCCGCGACCAGCTCGACGCCGCGCTCGCCGGCGTCGCCACCCAGGGCAGCGCCGCCTGGCGCTTCGAGGGCTGGCCGCAGAAGGACGTCCCGATGCACGCCAAGACCGGCACCGCCGAGGTCTACGGCAAGCAGACCACCTCGTGGTTCGCGACGTACACGCAGGACTACACCGTCGTCATGACGATCTCCCAGGGCGGCACCGGCTCCGGCGCCTCCGGCCCCGCCGTGCGCAACATCTACAACGCCCTCTACGGCGTCGACGACAAGGGAAAGATCGACCCCGGCAAGGCCCTGCTGCCGCACCCCGAGAGCGGGCTCCCCAGGATCGAGAAGGACGGCACGATCGAGGCCCGGAAGATCGACATGCCCTCCCCGCCGCCCGCCCGGAAGGAGGACCAGCAGCAATGACCACCACCGGCGGATACAAGATCCGCCGCTACGCCCCCGAGCGCGGCATCTGGGGCACGCTCACCGCCCGCGACTCGGTCGTGCGCCGCCTCGACTGGGTCATGCTGCTCGCCGCGCTCGCCCTCTCGGGCATCAGCACGCTGCTGGTCTACTCCGCCACCCGCGGGCGCAAGCAGCTCACCCACGGCGACCCGTACTACTTCCTGCTCCGCAACATCCTCAACACCGGCATCGGACTCGGCCTCGCCATCGGCGCGGTCTGGGTCGGCCACCGCGCCCTGCGCGGCGCCGTCCCCCTCCTCTACGGCGTCTCCGTGCTGCTCACCGCCGCCGTGCTCACCCCGCTGGGCGCGACCATCAACGGCGCCCGCTCCTGGATCCAGCTGGGCGGCGGCTTCTCCATCCAGCCCTCCGAGTTCACCAAGATCACCATCACGCTCGGCATGGCGATGCTGCTGGCCGCCAAGGTCGACGGGGGCGAGAAGTCGCAACCCGACCACCGCACCGTCGTCCAGGCACTCGGCCTCGCCGCCCTGCCGGTCCTGGTCATCCTCCTGATGCCCGACCTCGGCTCCGTGATGGTGCTGGCCGTGATCGTCCTCGCCGTACTGCTCGCCTCCGGCGCCTCCCACCGCTGGATCGCCGGCCTGCTCGGCGCGGGCGTCCTCGGCTGCGTCCTCATCTGGCAGCTCGGCGTGCTGGACGCGTACCAGATCAACCGCTTCGCCGCCTTCGCCAACCCCGCCCTCGACCCCTCCGGCGTCGGCTACAACACCAACCAGGCCCGCATCGCCATCGGTTCCGGCGGCCTCACCGGCGCCGGGCTCTTCCACGGCTCGCAGACCACCGGCCAGTTCGTGCCCGAGCAGCAGACCGACTTCATCTTCACCGTCGCGGGGGAGGAGCTGGGCTTCGTCGGCGCGGGCGCGATCATCTTCCTCGTCGGTGTCGTGCTCTGGCGCGCCTGCCGGATCGCCCGCGAGACGACGGAGCTCTACGGGGCGATCGTCGCGGCCGGGATAATCGCCTGGTTCGCCTTCCAGGCGTTCGAGAACATCGGCATGACCCTGGGGATCATGCCGGTGACGGGGCTGCCGCTGCCCTTCGTCTCCTACGGGGGATCCTCGATGTTCGCCGCGTGGATCGCCATCGGCCTGCTTCAGTCGATCAAGGTCGAGAGACCGGTTTCCGCGTAGCGGTGACCGGTGGATCCTGCCCGGCCGCAGGCCGTCCTCGCCTGCGGCGGGAACGCCCTCCGTGCGCGGGATCCGCCGGGACGCGCCCCGGAGCGTTCGAATTCGGTCGGACTCCCGTCCTGCCCTGCACATCCTGCCGGACCCGGACTAGATTCGCCCTATGGCGGACACCGTGCGAGAGATCGAGCGGAAGTACGAAGGCCATGGCGCGAAGCGGGCCCGGCTGCCCGACCTGAGCCGGGTCGCGGCGACCGTCACCGACCAGGGGACGCAGAAACTCGACGCCGTCTACTACGACACCGAGGACCGTCGCCTCGCCGACGCGCACATCACCCTCCGCCGCCGCACCGGCGGGAAGGACGCGGGCTGGCACCTCAAACTCCCCGTCGGCCCCGGAGTGCGCGACGAGATCCGCGCGCCGCTGAGCCCGGCCGTCCCACGGGAACTCACCGACCTCGTGCGCTCCAGGATCCGCCACGCCGAGCTCGCCCCGGTGGTCCGCATCGTCTCCCGCCGCACGGTCCGCCTGCTCCTCGACGACGACGGCACCCTCCTCGCCGAAGCCAGCGAGGACGCGGTCACCGCCGACCGGCTCACCCGGGACGGCCGCTCCGCCCGCTGGACGGAGGTCGAGGTGGAGCTCGGCGAGGGCACCGATCCCGCTTTCCTCGACACCGTCGAACGGCGCCTGCGCAAGGCTGGGCTCCGCCCCTCGAAGGCCCCCTCCAAACTGGCCCGCGCCCTGGCGGAGACCGACCCCGCGCCGCCGAAGGCCGTACGGAAGAGGGCCGTACGGAAGGGGCCGGAGAGACTCACCGCCGGCGACCACGTCCTGGCGTACGCCCGCGAACAGACCGACGCCCTCCTCGCCCTCGACCCCGCCGTCCGCGGCCGCGCCGAGGACTCCGTCCACCAGATGAGGGTCGCCACCCGGCGGCTCCGCAGCGCCTTCCGGACGTACGGCGAGGTCCTCGACCGGAAGGTCACCGACCCCGTCGGCGCCGAGCTGAAGTGGCTCGCCGCCGAACTCGGCGTCGACCGCGACCGCGAGGTGCTCGCCGAACGCCTCGCGGACCGGCTCGCCGAGGTGGCCGGCACGCTCGTGCTCGGGCCCGTCGCCGCCCGGCTCCGCGTGGCCGCGGCGGGCCGCCGCAAGGGCTCCCGCAAGCGCCTCGCCGCGCTCCTCGACAGCGACCGCTACCTCACCCTGCTCGACACCCTCGACGCCCTGCTCGCCGACCCGCCCCTGCGCCCCGCGGCCGCCCGGCCGCCCCGCGAGGTGCTGGCCGCGGCCGTCCTGCGCGACTACGGACGCCTCGCCTCCCGCGTCGAGCACGCCCTGGCCACCGGACCGGGACCGGAGCGCGACACCGTCCTGCACGACGCCCGCAAGGCCGCCAAGCGCGCCCGCTACGCCGCGGAGGCGGCGCAGCCGGCGCTCGGGAAGCCGGCGAAACGGTTCGCCGCACACATGAAGTCCGTACAGACCCTGCTCGGCGACCACCAGGACAGCGTCATGGCCCGCGCCGCCCTGCGCACCCTGGCGGCCCAGGCCCACGCGGCGGGGGAGAGCACCTTCACCCTCGGACTCCTGTACGGCCGGGAGGAGCGGCGGGCGGCCGCCGACGAGCGGGAGCTGCCGGAGCTCTGGCGGAAGGCGTCCCGTGAGCGCCACCGCGAGGCACTGCTGCGCTGACGCCCGGCCCGGCCTCCCGGGCCGCTGAATTCCGCCGTGCAAGGGCGTGACCTCGGCTGCGTTAGCCTTGAGGGTCACCCCTGTCAGCTCACGAAGGTCTCGGGTATGTCTGCCGAATCGGTCTTCCCGCAGCTCGAAGCTCTGCTCCCGCATGTGCAGAAGCCGATCCAGTACGTCGGTGGAGAGCTCAATTCCACGGTCAAGCCCTGGGAGTCCACGGACGTCCGCTGGGCGCTCATGTACCCCGACGCCTACGAGGTCGGGCTGCCCAACCAGGGCGTCATGATCCTCTACGAGGTCCTCAACGAGCGCGAGGGCGTCCTCGCCGAGCGCACGTACAGCGTGTGGCCGGACCTCGAGCAGCTGATGCGCGAGCACAAGGTCCCGCAGTTCACCGTGGACAGCCACCGGCCCGTCGGCGCGTTCGACGTCTTCGGCCTGAGCTTCTCCACCGAGCTCGGCTACACCAACATGCTCACCGCCCTCGACCTCGCCGGCATCCCGCTCGACGCCGCCGACCGCACCGTCGACCACCCGATCGTCCTCGCCGGCGGCCACGCGGCCTTCAACCCCGAGCCGATCGCGGAGTTCATCGACTGCGCGGTGATCGGTGACGGCGAGCAGGCCGTGCTGGAGATCACCGACATCATCCGGGCGTGGAAGGCCGAGGGCCGCCCCGGCGGCCGCGACGAGGTGCTGCTGCGCCTGGCCAGGACCGGTGGCGTCTACGTCCCGCGCTTCTACGACGTGGAGTATCTGGCCGACGGCCGGATCGCCCGTGTCGTGCCCAACCACTCCGGCGTGCCGTGGCGCGTGTCCAAGCACACCGTGATGGACCTCGACGAGTGGCCCTACCCCAAGCAGCCGCTCGTCCCGCTCGCCGAGACCGTGCACGAGCGCATGTCCGTGGAGATCTTCCGCGGCTGCACCCGCGGCTGCCGCTTCTGCCAGGCCGGCATGATCACGCGCCCCGTGCGGGAGCGGAGCATCACCGGCATCGGCGAGATGGTGGAAAAGGGCCTGAAGGCGACCGGCTTCGAGGAGGTCGGCCTGCTGTCGCTGTCCTCCGCGGACCACACCGAGATCGGTGACATCGCCAAGGGCCTCGCCGACCGCTACGAAGAGGACAAGATCGGCCTCTCCCTGCCGTCGACCCGCGTGGACGCCTTCAACGTCGACCTCGCCAACGAGCTCACCCGCAACGGCCGCCGGTCCGGCCTCACCTTCGCCCCCGAGGGCGGCTCCGAGCGCATGCGCAAGGTCATCAACAAGATGGTCTCGGAGGAGGACCTGATCCGCACGGTCTCCACCGCGTACGGCAACGGCTGGCGCCAGGTGAAGCTGTACTTCATGTGCGGCCTGCCCACCGAGACCGACGAGGACGTCCTCCAGATCGGTGACATGGCGGTCAACGTCATCGCCGAGGGCCGCAAGGTCTCCGGCCAGAACGACATCCGCTGCACCGTCTCCATCGGCGGCTTCGTGCCCAAGCCGCACACGCCGTTCCAGTGGGCGCCGCAGCTCTCCGCCGAGGAGACCGACGCCCGGCTGGAGAAGCTGCGCGACAAGATCCGCGGCGACAAGAAGTACGGCCGCTCGATCGGCTTCCGCTACCACGACGGCAAGCCCGGCATCATCGAGGGCCTGCTCTCCCGCGGTGACCGCCGCGTCGGCGCCGTCATCCGCGCGGTCTACGAATCGGGCGGCCGCTTCGACGGCTGGCGCGAGCACTTCTCGTACGACCGCTGGATCAAGTCCGCCGAACAGGCGCTGCCGCCGCAGGGCGTCGACGTCGCCTGGTACACCACGCGCGAGCGCACCTACGAGGAGGTCCTGCCCTGGGACCACCTGGACTCCGGTCTCGACAAGGACTGGCTCTGGGAGGACTGGCAGGACGCCCTCGACGAGACCGAGGTCGAGGACTGCCGCTGGACCCCGTGCTTCGACTGCGGCGTCTGCCCGCAGATGGACACCAGCATCCAGATCGGCCCGACAGGCAGGAAGTTGCTCCCGCTGTCGGTGGTGAAGTAATACCGTGAGCTGCGCGGGAGGGCCGGTGCCCTCCCGCGCAGCCGCATGTGAAGGGGAGGCGACATGACACCGACGTACCAGGTTCACTTCACCGAGCAGGCCGCCGTCCGTCGCGACCGGCTGGACGACCAGCAGCGTGCCGCGTTCGACAAGGGCATCGCGCTGCTCGCGCGTGACCCCTTCACCGGGCTCTCCCGCGCCATGAGCGCCACCGGGGACGACCGCACCATCCGGCTGACGCAGAACATCCTGGTCGAGTACACGGTGAGCATGGGCCGCCTGTTGATCTTCATCGTCGAGGTCTTCAACGACAAGGACATCCTCGTCACCGACGAGTCCTAGCCCGCCCGGACGCGTCCCCCCGTGAGGCACGTACTCTAGGTAGCAGTACGACCGCACTCACGAAGGACAGAACACTGGGCAAGCGACAGCCCGAAGGCCCGCCGCCTGCACCCGCGGTGCAGCGCATTCGTCTGCGCTACACCAAGCGCGGCCGCCTCCGGTTCACCAGCCACCGTGATTTCCAGCGCGCCTTCGAGCGGGCCCTGCGCCGCGCCGAGGTGCCCATGGCGTACTCGGCCGGATTCACCCCGCACCCCAAGGTGTCGTACGCCAATGCCGCACCCACCGGCACGGGCAGCGAGGCCGAGTTCCTGGAGATCCAGCTCGCCTCGGCCCGCGACCCGCAGGAGCTGCGCAAGCTGCTCGACGACTCGCTGCCGGACGGGCTCGACATCACGGACGCGGTGGAGGCGCACACCTCCTCCTTCGCCGACCGGCTCGAGGCATCCGTATGGGAGCTGCGGCTGGACGGCGTGGAGGTCGCGGACGCCGAGCGGGCCGTGGCGGCCTTCCTCGCGGCGGAGACCGTCGAGGTCCAGCGCCGCACGAAAAATGGGTTGCGCACCTTCGACACCCGCGCCGCGGTCGTCCGGCTCGAGGCCCTCGACGCTCCGGCCGATAGGCCCGGCGACGCTGCCTGTGCGATACTGCGGCTGGTTGTTCGGCATTTGACACCTGCCGTTCGACCCGACGACGTCCTGTCCGGTCTCCGCGCCACGGCCGACCTGGCGCCGCCGGTCCCCGCTGCGGTGACCAGGCTGGCGCAGGGGCTGCTCGATGAGGAGTCCGGCACGGTGACCGACCCGCTCGCGCCCGACCGCGACGCTTCCCCGGCCGCAACCACGGCCGCCGGACAGAGCGCCGGTGCCGCGCAGGTGCCGGAAGGTTCTGTGTAAGGACGGCCGTCGCCGTGCCGCCGGTCCACCAGGGAGCCACCCGGGTCCGGCAGGCGCACTGACCAGAAGACTTTCGCCGGTGCCGACGTTTCGGACCCGGTGAGCGAGACGACAGCTCCCGTGCGGCGACCGCGCCCCGGACGGCGGTACCGCGCACATCACGCGGACCGCCGGGCCGGACCAAGGCACGGCGCCCGGGAGCGTGACGGGAGAACCGCCCGCATGCTCGAACCCATTGAGCCCGCCAACCACTCCGACAGCGGTCCTGGAGACACGCTGCCGCCGCGACGCCGCCGCCGTGCGGCGTCCCGCCCCGCCGGCCCGCCGTCGGCCGGGGACATGACCGCACAGTCCGTGACGGTCCCCGCCGCAGAGGCGCAGCCGGAGACCCCGGCGCCCGCCGCCGAGGCCCCGGCCGCCGCCGAGGCGCCCGCCACCCCCGCCCGCCCCCGCCGCCGTGCCACGCGCAAGGCGACGGCCCCCGCGGGCGCCCCCCGGACGGCCGAGCCGGTCGCGGAGGAGACCCCCGAGGTCCCCGCCGCCGTGGCCGCCGACACCGAGGCCGTCGACATCGAGGCTGAAGGCGCCAAGCCGGCCCGTACGCGCCGTCGTGCCACCCGCAAGGCCAGTGCGCCCGCCGGTGCCCCGAAGCAGGCCGAGACGGCCGCTGAGGCGCCCGTGACGGCCGAGCCCGCCGAGCCCGAGGCCGTCGAGGTCGCCGAGGCTGAGGCGCCCGCCGCCGAGGCCGCGCCGGTCGCCCGTACGCGTCGCCGTGCCACCCGTAAGGCGACCGCTCCGGCAGGTGCCCCGCAGACCGCGGAGACCGTGGTCGAGCCGGCCGCGCCCGCCGAGCCCGTCGTCGAGGCCGAGGCAGAGGTCGAGGCCGAGGAGGAGGTGGAGGCCGTCGAGGAGACCACGGCCCCCGCTCCCCGTACGCGCCGCCGTGCCACCCGTAAGGCCACCGCCCCGGCAGGTGCCCCGCAGGCCGCCGAGGCGCCCGCCGAGGCCGCTCCGGCCGAGGAGGAGGCGCCGGTCGCCGAGACCCGTGGCCGCCGTACGCGCCGCCGTGCCGCCGAGTCCGAGGGGGCCGCCGAGGCCGCCCCGGCCCGTACGCGCGGCCGCCGCCAGGTCGCCACCGGTGACGCCGAGGCCGCTGCCGCCGCGCTGGAGGCCGCCAAGGCCGAGAGCCGTGCGCGGGAAGCCGCCACGGAGACCCCGGCGGAGCCCGCCGAGGCCCCCGCGCGTGGCCGCCGTCGCGCCGTGCGCCCGCCGACCGCCGTCTTCCAGGCGCCGGTCTTCACCGAGCCGATGTTCCAGACGCCGGAGACCGCGGCCGCCGCTGCCGCCGCCACCGTGCCGGCGGAGGAGCCCGAGGCCGAGCAGGTCGGGCAGGTCGGACAGGCCGAGCAGACCGAGCGTGCCGCCGAGGCCGCGCAGCCGTCCGCGGGCCGCCGTCGCCGCCGCCGTCGTGGCGAGCCCGCCGAGGCAGAGCAGGCCGTGGCGGAGGAGACCCTGCCCGCCGTCGCCGAGGAGCCCGAGGGCGAGGAGGCCGAAGAGGCCGAGGCCGCCCACGACGACGAGGAGTCGGACCGCCCCTCGCGCCGTCGCCGCCGGGGTGGCCGTCGCCGCCGCCGTGGTGAGGCCGGGGAGCCCGAGGCCGCCGACGAGGAGTCCGCCGAGGCCGAGCCGGAGGCCGAGGCCGCCGAGGAGGACCAGGAGGAGGCGTACGGCGAGGAGCCGGGCGCCGGTTCCGCGGGCAGCCGCCGTCGCCGCCGTCGCCGTCGCCGCAGTGGCGACGCCGAGGGCGAGGTCGCCGAGGGCGACCCGGAGCGTACGGTCGTGAAGGTCCGCGAGCCCCGCAAGCGCGAGGAGCGCGAGCCCGGCACCGGTTTCGACGAGGTGCAGTCCATCAAGGGCTCCACCCGCATGGAGGCGAAGAAGCAGCGCCGCCGTGAGGGCCGTGAGCAGGGCCGCCGCCGTGTGCCGATCATCACCGAGGCCGAGTTCCTGGCCCGCCGTGAGGCCGTCGAGCGCGTGATGGTCGTGCGCCAGAGCGGTGAGCGCACCCAGATCGGCGTGCTGGAGGACAACGTCCTCGTCGAGCACTACGTCAACAAGGAGCAGGCCACCAGCTACGTCGGCAACGTCTACCTGGGCAAGGTCCAGAACGTCCTGCCGTCCATGGAGGCCGCCTTCGTCGACATCGGCAAGGGCCGCAACGCCGTGCTCTACGCCGGTGAGGTCAACTTCGAGGCGCTCGGCATGGGCAACGGCCCGCGCCGCATCGAGACCGCGCTGAAGTCCGGCCAGTCCGTGCTCGTGCAGGTCACCAAGGACCCGATCGGTCACAAGGGCGCCCGTCTGACCAGCCAGGTCTCGCTGCCGGGCCGCTACCTCGTGTACGTGCCCGAGGGCTCCATGACCGGCATCAGCCGCAAGCTGCCCGACACCGAGCGCGCGCGCCTGAAGCAGATCCTCAAGAAGATCGTCCCCGAGGACGCGGGCGTCATCGTCCGTACGGCCGCCGAGGGCGCGAGCGAGGAGGAGCTGGCGCGTGACGTGCAGCGCCTCCAGGCTCAGTGGGAGGAGATCCAGAAGAAGGCGAAGAGCGGCAACGCCCCGACCCTGCTGTACGGCGAGCCGGACATGACCGTCCGCGTCGTGCGCGACATCTTCAACGAGGACTTCTCCAAGGTCATCGTCAGCGGCGAGGGCGCTTGGGAGACCATCCACGGCTACGTCTCGCACGTCGCGCCGGACCTCACCGACCGGCTGCAGAAGTGGACGTCGGACGTCGACGTCTTCGCCACGTACCGGATCGACGAGCAGCTGATGAAGGCGCTGGACCGCAAGGTCTGGCTGCCGAGCGGCGGTTCGCTCGTGATCGACCGGACCGAGGCGATGGTCGTGGTCGACGTCAACACCGGCAAGTTCACCGGTCAGGGCGGCAACCTCGAGGAGACCGTCACCAAGAACAACCTCGAGGCGGCCGAGGAGATCGTGCGTCAGCTGCGGCTGCGCGACCTCGGCGGCATCGTGGTGATCGACTTCATCGACATGGTGCTGGAGGCCAACCGCGACCTCGTGCTGCGGCGCCTGCTGGAGTGCCTGGGCCGGGACCGCACCAAGCACCAGGTCGCCGAGGTGACCTCGCTGGGCCTGGTGCAGATGACCCGCAAGCGGGTCGGCCAGGGCCTGCTGGAGTCGTTCTCCGAGTCCTGCGTGCACTGCAACGGCCGCGGCGTGATCGTCCACATGGACCAGCCCACGTCCGTCGGCGGTGGCGGTGGCGGCAAGCGCGGCAAGAAGAAGGGCAAGGGCCAGCCGCACGAGCACGAGCACGTGCCGGCGGAGGCCGCCGAGCAGGCCGAGGCCGAGGCGGAGGCCGCCTTCGAGGCGCCCGAGCTGGAGCCCGTCACGGTGACCGAGGCGGAACTCCAGCCGTCGGTCGGCGGGGACGAGGAGTGGTTCGGCAGCCCGGCCGAGGCGCGCGCCGCCGCCGGTCCGCGCGGTGGCCGTACGCGCCGCCGGGCGACCCGCAAGGCGACGGCTCCGGCGGGTTCGCCGGCGGCCGCCGAGCCGGAGATCGTCGTGGAGACCGCGGCGGCCCCCGAGCCGGTCGTCGAGCCGGCGGTTGCCGAGCCGGTCGCCGAGGCCGCGCCCGAGCCGGTCGCGGAGCCCGTGGCCGAGGCCCCGGTGGAAGCGGCTCCGGCCGCTCCCGCCCGTACGCGCCGCCGGGTCACCCGCAGGGCGTCCGCCCCGGCGGGCTCGCCCACGGCGGCCGAGGAAGCGGCCGTGGTCGTCGTGACCGCGCCCGCCGCCCCGGAGCCCGAGCCGGCGCCGGTGGAGCCGGAGGCCGTCGCCCCGTCGGCCGCGGAGACCGAGGCCGGGACCGGGACCGAGGAGGCCCCGGCCCCGGCCAAGAAGACGGCCCGTAAGACGGCCGCCAAGAAGGCCCCGGCGAAGAAGGCCACCGCCACCAAGAAGGCGGCGGCCAAGAAGACGACGACCGCCAAGAAGGCCACGGCCAAGAAGACGGCCACCAAGACGGCGGCGAAGAAGGCCCCGGCGAAGAAGACGGCCAAGAAGGCCGCCACGGCCCCGGCCGCGGCTTCCGCCGAGGAATAGGCCGGTTGTTCCTTCCCGGGTGTCCGGCGGGCCGTTGTACGGCCCGCCGGACACCCGGGGAACCGGCCCGGTGTTCCGCCCGAACGGCCGCTCCATGGAGCGGCGGTCCGGGGCAGGGGCCCGGTTTGACCCCTTGGGCAGGGCCCCGTAACCTTGCCTTCGGCGTCTGTACGCCAACCCCTGAGCAAATCCCTCCCGGTGAATTCCGGGAGAGGCCGCTCGTCCCTTCGGATATGCGCGGGCTTCGTGCCCACGTGGGCGGCTGGCATCAGAGGTCCCGATTACCAGCGAGAGAGTGAGATCCGCGTGTACGCAATCGTGCGTAGCGGTGGTCGCCAGCACAAGGTTGCTGTCGGCGACATCGTCGAGGTTGACAAGATTTCCGACGGCAAGGTGGGCGACTCCGTCGAGCTCTCCACGCTGCTCGTGGTCGACGGCGAGTCCGTCACCAGCGACCCGTGGGTGCTGGCCGGGATCAAGGTCCAGGCCGAGATCGTGGACCACCACAAGGGTGCCAAGATCGACATCCTGAAGTACAAGAACAAGACCGGCTACCGCAAGCGCATTGGTCACCGCCAGCAGTACACGGCGATCAAGGTCACCGGCATCCCCACGGCTGCGAAGTAAGGGACTGAGAACACATGGCACACAAGAAGGGCGCATCGTCCACTCGGAACGGTCGCGACTCCAACGCTCAGCGGCTCGGCGTCAAGCGCTTCGGCGGCCAGGCCGTCAACGCCGGTGAGATCCTGGTCCGCCAGCGCGGCACCCACTTCCACCCGGGCGCGGGCGTCGGTCGCGGTGGCGACGACACCCTGTTCGCGCTGGCCGCCGGTGCGGTGCAGTTCGGCACCCACCGTGGTCGCAAGGTCGTGAACATCGTCCCGATCGCTGAGTAATCAGCCTTTCGGCACGACACAAAGCACCTTTCCGAGGGCGGGCCGCTTTTCCTGACGGGGAAGCCGGTCCGCCCTCGGCGTGTTAGTACAGAGACATCCCCGTACTCCCCCAGCCTTCGGCCGGGGGCACCCCCAGGAGGCAACCGCAATGACCACCTTCGTGGACCGCGTCGAGCTGCATGCCGCCGCGGGTAACGGAGGCCATGGCTGCGCCTCCGTGCACCGTGAGAAGTTCAAGCCGCTCGGCGGCCCGGACGGCGGCAACGGCGGCCGTGGCGGCGATGTGATCCTGGTCGTGGACCAGTCGGTCACCACGCTCCTCGACTACCACCACAGCCCCCACCGCAAGGCCACCAACGGCCAGCCGGGCGCCGGCGACAACCGTTCCGGCAAGGACGGCCAGGACCTCGTCCTGCCCGTGCCGGACGGCACCGTCGTGCTGGACAAGGACGGCAACGTCCTCGCCGACCTGGTCGGCCAGGGCACCACCTTCATCGCCGGCCAGGGTGGCCGCGGCGGCCTGGGCAACGCGGCGCTGGCCTCCGCCCGCCGCAAGGCCCCCGGCTTCGCGCTGCTCGGCGAGCCCGGCGAGGCCCGTGACATCGTCATGGAGCTCAAGACCGTCGCCGACGTGGCGCTGGTCGGCTACCCGAGCGCGGGCAAGTCCTCGCTGATCTCGGTGCTCTCCGCCGCCAAGCCGAAGATCGCGGACTACCCCTTCACGACGCTGGTCCCGAACCTGGGCGTGGTCACGGCCGGTTCGACCGTCTACACCATCGCCGACGTCCCGGGCCTGATCCCGGGCGCCAGCCAGGGCAAGGGCCTCGGCCTCGAATTCCTGCGGCACGTCGAGCGCTGCTCGGTCCTCGTGCACGTGCTGGACACGGCGACCCTGGAGTCCGACCGCGACCCGGTCTCCGACCTGGACGTCATCGAGGCGGAGCTGGCGCAGTACGGCGGTCTCGACGACCGGCCGCGCATCGTCGTCCTCAACAAGATCGACATCCCGGACGGCCAGGACCTGGCCGACATGATCCGGCCCGACCTGGAGGCCCGCGGCTACCAGGTCTTCGAGGTCTCCGCCGTCGCCCGTACGGGCCTGAAGGAGCTCTCCTTCGCGCTGGCCGGCATCATCTCCGCGGCGCGCGCCGCGAAGCCGAAGGAGGAGGCGACCCGCATCGTCATCCGCCCGAAGGCCGTGGACGACGCGGGCTTCACGGTCACGCTGGAGGACGACGGCATCTACCGCGTGCGCGGCGAGAAGCCGGAGCGCTGGGTGCGCCAGACCGACTTCAGCAACGACGAGGCCGTCGGCTATCTCGCGGACCGCCTCAACCGCCTCGGCGTCGAGGACCAGCTGCTGAAGGCCGGTGCGCGCGCGGGTGACGGCGTGGCCATCGGTGCCGAGGACAACGCGGTCGTCTTCGACTGGGAGCCGACGATGATGGCGGGTGCGGAGATGCTCGGCCGCCGTGGCGAGGACCACCGCCTGGAGGCTCCGCGGCCGGCCGCGACGCGGCGTCGCGAGCGGGAGGCCGAACGGGACGAGGCACAGCAGGAGTTCGACGGCTTCAAGCCGTTCTGACGGACCTCCTGACGGATCGTCACTTCCCCGCCCGGTGGGGGCGCGCCTTCGCGGCGTGCTTCTCGCCGGGCGGGTTTTTGTTTCCCCAGCCCCGCCCCTTCCCGAAACTGGGGGAGACCCCCAGACCCCCTGCGACCTTCGGTCGCGTCCTCAAACGCCGGACGGGCTGGAATCAGCCCGTTGGGGGCACCTCCCAGCGGTAGCTGGGGGAGTTTGAGGACAACGCGCGAAGCGTGTTGCGGGGTCTGGGGCGAAGCCCCAGTTCGGGAAGGGGCGGGACTGGGGAACAAAGCCCCCCCCGGCCCGCACCCGAGCACGGGTCCGGGGCGGAGCCCCGGCCGCGGCGGAGCCGCGCATCAGATGCTGCGGGAAGGGGCGTGGCTGGGGAAAAACAAAAACCGCCGGGTGAGCTGGATAGGACCAGCCCGCCCGGCGGTTGAGGGCAGCGAGGGATCAGACCGACGCCGTCTCGTCCGCGCGCTGCGGCGGGATCTCGGAGGCGCGAGCCTCCATCCGCTCGCGCCGCGCGTCGGCCTCCGCCGCGAGCGAGAGCGCCGCGGCGTTGAAGCGGACCAGCGACGGCGGGTCGGACGGGCCCAGCAGCTGGACCTTGAGCTCCGCGCGGGCCGCGGCGAAGCCGTCCTGGCGGGGGTCGCGGACCGCGGCGAGCAGCCCCGGCACCTCGGTCGCCTCCGGCGAGAGGATCGTCGCCGCGCTCACCGTCGGGAAGCCCGCACGGAACTCCTCCTCGGCCATTCCGCTGGTGTTCGCGACGGCGTACGGCTTCTCGCTGATCAGGTAGTCCGAGACCACGCTGGAGACATCGCTGATCAGCAGGTCGGACTGGTTGAAGCAGGTGTAGAGGGCCGGGCGCGGGCCGGTGATGACCTGGTGCTCCCAGACCGGCAGCGAGGCCCAGTACGCGGCCTCCCAGGCGGCCGTCGCGGCCTCCACGGTCGCGGCGCGCCCCTTCTCGGGCGTGCCCTGGAGCATCATGCGCTCGATCTCGTCGGCGCTGTCCCGGAAGGTGCTGGTGGTGAGCCGGTCCAGCTCGGCCGTGCGGCGCGCCAGCTCGGCGGCGGCCTCGGGGCCGGGCCGGTCCCCGCCGCGCTTCGCGTTGGCCTCGCGGATCATGGCCTGGATGCGCTCGTTGGCGCGCCCGGCGCGCGGGTCGACGGAGCCGGTCATCGGGTGCGGCTTGTAGAGCAGCCGCACCGCGGGGTCGGCGAGCAGGGCGCGGACGATGTTCTCGCCGGCGAGCATGACCGAGGTGTTGCCCGGCTGGCCGTCCCAGCCCTCCCAGGTGGGGGCGTAGAGCACGGTGGTGTACGGCGTGGCGGGCGCCCCGGCGTACGGCTGGATCGGGGCCAGCTGGGGGCGGCCGACCTCGACCACGTCGCGGTCGTCGACACCGATGTCGGCGAGCTGGTAGCGCTCGCGGGCGGCGGGCCCGGCGACCCAGATCTCGTCGTACGCCTTGGAGTACGGGTTGCAGCTGGAGAGCTTGTCGCTCTCGCCGTGGTTGGTGAAGGCGTGCTTGATGGACGGCATGCGCAGCACCTGCGAGGTCTTACCGGAGTTCGCGGGGTGCAGCATCATCTTCAGCGAGGACTTCTCCAGGGCCATCAGGTGGACGACCTTGGGGATGCACACGATGGGCACGTCGGTGGCGTCGATCTTCTGCACCATGAAGCGCTCGCGGAGCACGATGACCGGGTTGCCGTCCAGCTCGGCGAGCGTGGAGAGCCACATGTTGGCCTGGTAGGCGGAGCTCGTGCCGCCGGAGAAGTACATGCCGACGGTGGGCTTGTAGTCGGCGAGCCAGCGGTCCAGCCACTCCAGCGCCTGCTGGTCGTTCGCGATGCGCTTCTTCGGGCGCAGCCAGGTGGCCAGCCGCGCGGTGCCGCCGAGGGCCAGCAGGAGGGCGACGCCGACGCCGATCTCGCCCCACAGGGCCTTCCCGGTGCCCGCGGTCACCAGCAGACCCGCGGTTGCGGGGACGGCGAAGCGCAGCAGCCGGCGGCCGTGCTGGCGGGCCAGCAGGCGCGGCGGGGCGGCGGACAGGTGCAGGCCGGTGGTGTCGACGTTCCGGGTCAGGAACGGCAGCGTGCGGCTGCGGCGGACCAGCAGCGCGGTGGCCTGGCAGGCGAGGTGCGCGGCGTAGAAGAGCACCAGGCCGACGAAGACCGGGGCGTAGTCGCGCAGCGAGCCGTCGCCGTGCAGCCGCAGCAGCCCGATCAGCACCATCATGTCGCGCAGCAGCTGCCGCACCATGACGTCGAAGCGGAGCTTGCCGAGGACGGCGACCAGACCGGGGTCCCGGTGCTGGAGGTAGAGGTCGAGCGCGAGGCCCGCCGCCGAAGCGGCGATCAGGAGCGGCACGAGGGGCAGCAGCGCCCCGACGAGCTGGGCGGCGAAGAACACCAGCATCGCGAGCAGCGCCACGAGCTGTACGGCTCGGCGCGAGGCGGTTCCGGCAGAAGGCACTGGGCGGGCTCCTGGCAGGCGGGCGGGGAAGGACGGGGAATGCGGGGGACCGCGGGGCTCCTCCGGGCGGTCGGCCAGGGGAGGAGGACAACGGTCGACCACCGACCGTATGACGGTCGCTGGTCCAGGGGCAATCTTCGCCGATGGCAATCATCGCAAAACAGGGCCGAACGACCACAATCCTCAGACGGTAGATTTGCGGGCCGGAGCAGTCACCACAGGACCGGCGATCACTAGAGGTGTGCGGACGTGACAGGGGCAGGGGCGAGTACGGGGGCAGCGGCGGGGGCACGGGCGGAGGTGACCGGCGCCCGCAGGATCGTGGTCAAGGTGGGATCCTCGTCACTCACCACCGCGGGCGGGGGGCTCGACGCCGACCGGGTTGACGCCCTGGTCGACACGCTGGCCAAGGCCGGCGTGGAGAAGGAGATAGTGCTGGTCTCGTCCGGCGCCATCGCCGCGGGGCTCGCGCCCCTGGGGCTCGACCGGCGCCCGCGCGACCTGGCCCGCCAGCAGGCGGCCGCCAGCGTCGGCCAGGGGCTGCTCGTGGCCCGTTACACGGCGTCCTTCGCGCGCTACGGCCGCCGCGTCGGCCAGGTGCTGCTGACCACCGACGACACCAGCCGCCGCGCGCACTACCGCAACGCCTACCGCACGCTCGACCAGCTGCTGGCGATGGGCGCGGTGCCGGTCGTCAACGAGAACGACACGGTGGCCACGGACGAGATCCGCTTCGGCGACAACGACCGGCTGGCCGCCCTCGTCGCCCACCTCGTACGGGCCGACCTGCTGATCCTGCTGTCGGACGTCGACGGGCTGTACGACGGCGACCCCAGTATCCCGGGCACCTCCCGGATCGCGGAGGTCAGCGGCCCCGCCGACCTCGAAGGCGTCTCGATCGGCAGCGCTGGCAAGGCGGGCGTCGGCACCGGCGGCATGGTCACCAAGGTCGAGGCGGCCCGGATCGCGGCCGCGGCCGGTGTGCCCGTGGTGCTCACCTCCGCCAGCCAGGCCGCCGACGCGCTCGCCGGGCGGCCGACCGGCACCTTCTTCCACCGCACCGGCCGCCGCTCCACCGACCGCCTGCTGTGGCTCGCGCACGCCTCCGCGCCGCGCGGGGCGCTCACCCTCGACGACGGCGCCGTGCGGGCCGTGATCGAGGGCAGCGCGTCCCTGCTGCCCGCCGGCATCGCGGCCGTCGAGGGTGAATTCAGCGCGGGCGATCCGGTCGAGCTGCGGGACTCCGAGGGCCGGGCCGTGGCCCGCGGGCTCGTCGCCTTCGACGCGGCGGAGATCCCGCAGCTCCTCGGCCGTTCCACCCGTGACCTGGCGAAGGAGCTGGGCCCCGGCTACGAGCGGGAGGTCGTGCACCGGGACGACCTGGTCGTGCTGCGCCGCTGACGGGCGTCATACAGGGACGAGAAGTCGCGATCCGTCCAGCCTTTCCATGGGGACCTTCCGGAAAACCGCCACGCGGCCGCCCGGAGGCTGGTCAACTTTGTTGCGGGGACCGTCACGGGCAGGCGGCCCCCGGCATCGAACACAGGGCGCAGCGAGAGCAGCACGACACGGCTCCGCCGTATGCGCGCGGAGCAGCGATCAACAGGAGGCCGCCGGTGAGACGAGGGCGCCCAGGGGCCATGCCCCGAGGGACGGCGGAGCGCACCCTGACCAGCGTCGGCACGGGTGACGCCGTGGAGGGGCCGCGCGGGAGCGCGGAGGGCGGGCAGCGGGAGGCCGGGGCCCTGGCCACGGAGCGTGAGGGCGAGGTGTCGCGGCTGTGGCACATCACCCTGAGCGTCTCGGGTGCCGAGGAGCCGCTCGCGGAGGTCCGCCGGGGTCTCGAACAGCTCGCGCACGATCACCCGTTCCTGCTGACCAGCCGCTACGCGGGCGACCACGCCGAGATCCGCTACTGGGAAGAGGCGCGCGACCTGCACGACGCGGCGGCCGTCGCGCTGCGGCTGTGGGGCGAGCACCGCTCGTCCGCCCGGCTCCCGCCGTGGGAGATCGTCGGCCTGGAGGTCATCGACCGGGGGACGTACCACCAGCGCATCGCGGAGGGCTACGGCCCGCTGCCGGCCACCCCGGTCGGCGTGCACCCCTTCTGAAGGCGCCGGGTTCCGGCCGCCGCGGGGCCCGCGCACTGTCCGCAGTCCGGAATGCATGGTGGACCGGGCGCGCGACGCGGCTAGGCTGCGAGCCATGAGCAGCGTTTTCCCCTCCCCCCTCGCCGACCCCATGCCGCAGTCCCCGGTGCTGCGCGCGGCCTACCGCGCCCGCGCCGCGGCCGCCGACCTGGCGCCACTGCCGCGCTCGGTGAAGGACGAGGCGCTGCTGGCGATCGCCGACGCGCTGGAGGTGCGCACCAAGGAGATCGTCGAGGCCAACGCCGAGGACGTCGAGAAGGCCCGCGCCGCCGGCACCAGCGAGACCGTGATCGACCGGCTGACCCTCACCCCCGAGCGGGTGCGGGCCATCGCCAAGGACGTGCGGGACGTCGTGGCCCTGCCCGACCCCGTCGGCGAGGTCGTGCGCGGCTCCACCCTCCCCAACGGCATCGACCTGCGCCAGGTGCGCGTCCCGCTCGGCGTCGTCGGGATCATCTACGAGGCCCGGCCCAACGTCACCGTGGACGCCGCGGCCCTCTGCCTGAAGTCCGGCAACGCCGTGCTGCTGCGCGGCTCTTCCTCCGCGTACGCCTCCAACGCCGCCCTCGTGCGCGTCCTGCGGGACGCCGTGGGCGGTGCCGGTCTGCCGGCCGACGCCGTGCAACTGGTCCCGGGTGAGAGCCGGGAGTCCGTACGGGAGCTGATGCGCGCCCGGGGCATGGTCGACGTGCTGATCCCGCGCGGCGGCGCCTCGCTGATCCGTACGGTCGTGGAGGAGTCCACCGTCCCGGTCATCGAGACCGGCACCGGCAACTGCCATGTGTACGTGGATGCCGACGCCGACATCGACATGGCCGTGGACATCCTCGTCAACTCCAAGGCGCAGCGCCCCAGTGTGTGCAACGCGGCCGAGACGTTGCTCGTCCACCAGGACATCGCGGCGGAGTTCCTGCCGCGCGCCCTCGCCGCGCTCGCCGAGGCGGGCGTGACCGTCCACGGCTGCGAGCGCGTGCTCGCGCTGGCGGAGGGCAGCCCGGCGACCGTCGTGCCCGCGACCGTCGAGGACTGGGAGACGGAGTATCTGTCGTACGACATCGCGGCCGCGGTGATGGACGACCTGGACGCGGCCGTACGGCACATCCGGTTGTGGACCTCCGGGCACACCGAGGCAATCGTCACCACGTCGCAGGCGGCCGCCCGCCGCTTCACCCAGCTGGTGGACTCCACGACGGTCGCGGTCAACGCCTCGACGCGGTTCACCGACGGCAGTCAGTTCGGCTTCGGAGCCGAGATCGGCATCTCCACGCAGAAGTTGCACGCCCGCGGGCCGATGGGGCTGCCCGAGCTCACCTCGACGAAGTACATCGTCACGGGCGACGGCCACGTCCGCGGCGGAGCGCGTCCGGGGAGCTGAATTCCCGTACCGGCTGCGCGGATTGAGCGTTCCGGGGCTACGCTGGACGGGTGCCGGACGACGTGGGGGGCCAGCCGTTCCCGGACGGCGAGGAGCCCGACAGCCACCGCCACGGAGACGCGGACGACGCGTTCGCCTCCGTGGTCTTCGACGAGGAGTTCGTGCGGTCCGCCGCGATCCACGAACCGACCGCGGCCGAGCGGATGCTCGCCGCGGCCCAGGCCCGCGCGGAGGCGGAGGCCTCCCGGGCCCGGGCGGGCGGCGGGCCCGCCGACGACGACGCGCTGGATTTCGAGGAGCCCTACGAGGGCGGGTTCGTCGCGGGCCCGACGGGCCACCACAGCGGCCGCGCGAGCGGGTGGTACAGCCTCGCCCACGACCTCGACCCGGACGACGCCTACGGCCCGTACGGGCGTTACGGCGGCGTGCGCGGGCCCTATCGGGGGCACGCCCGGTGGCAGCGCCCTGTGGCGTGGGTGCTCGCCGTGGTGATGGGCATCGGCGTGGTGGCCCTCGCCTTCGCCGCCGTCTACCGCAGCTCCTCCTCCGGCAACCGGCCCAGCTCCGACCCGCCGCCCGCGACGACCGGAGTGGACGCCCCGGCGAGCGGGCGGCCGGGTCCGCTGCCGTCGGTGTCGGTCGATTCGGAGCCCCCGGTGGCCTCCGCGGCACCCCGCCGCTGACCAGGTCGGGCCGGGGTTGACATGCGTGCATCCGGCAGCCGGAATTTTCCTCACAACTTGTCGTGTACCAGCGCGTTTACCAAGGCCCCGACGGACCTACTCTTGAGGTATGGACGGGCCTGGAGACCCACCTGAGGGGACGCCCGAGGGTGTCCCCGGGGGCGGGGAGGACGAGTACCGATCCGTCGTCTTCGACGAATCGTTCATCCGCGCTGCCCGCCTCCAGGAGTTCTCCGCACGCGAGCGGATGGGTGACCACGCGCTCGCCGTGCGCAACCGCCATGTGTGGGCCCGGGTCAGCACCTCGCGACAGGTGCTCGTCCTGGTGATACTGATCGCCCTGGCCTTCGGCACGGCTGTCTACATGGGCCTGCGCCACCCCTACAAGGACGCGGCGGTGCCCGTCGCGGAGCCGATGCGCTCCACGGTCATACCCCTCGCCCCGCGCGACCCCGTGCCCGGCGGGCCTGCGGCGCAGCTCTTCGACCACAGCCCGGCCGCGCAGTTCCGGCTGGGCGAGGAGGGCGTCACCCTGCCTCCGGTGCGCAGCACGCAGCACTTCTCCGAGAGCCAGGTGATGGCCGCGCTGGCGGCGGCCAAGGAGTACGTGGTGAAGTCCGCGATCGACCCGGCCGTCCTGATCGGCGGGGCGCAGCGCACGCTGCGGGTGCTGCTCGACCCGGCGCAGCTCGACCAGTTCGACCGCAGCTTCGACCACCCCTCCGGCGACGGGCGGCACGCCGCCACCGGCTGGCTGATCCGCTTCGACCCCGCCCAGGTGGCCCTGGTGAGCACGCCCGTGCGGACCCAGGGCGTCTTCTCCGTCTCGGAGGCGGCCCCCGGCACGCTGGAGGTCTCGGGCGACCACACGTTCGTCTACGCGCTGCGGCCCGCGAAGACGGGCGCCGACCTCGGTGCCGACGCCGGCGGGGCCTCGCTGTTCACCGTGCGCCGCACGATGCGCTTCCGCTTCGACCGGGACGGCCTCCAGGAGCACCACCTGACTGTCGTGCAGAGCTATCTCCAGGCGGGCCCGGAGTCCTGCTCGGCCGACGACGCCGCCTACCTCCGCCCGCTCCTGGCGGGCGAGCACGCGAGCGGGGACGGGCCGTCGGTCACCAACCCCTACACGACGGGCCAGGACGCGACGGCGCTCTGCGGCTCACTCGCGGCGAGCGCGCAGCCGCACGGCTAGCCGTGCGGCTGGTCCTGAGCCCGCACCACTGCTGCGCGGCGGTGTCCGCACCCACATCAGCCACATCCAGCCCGTCCGGCGATTGAGGACGCGCCCGTAGGGCGTTGCCGCCCGTAGGGCGTTGCCGCCCGCAGGGGGGGGACCCCCGGATGGTGTCTGGGGGAGGCAGGCGGTCCAGGCGGCCCCAGAGGCCGCCTAAGGCTTCGGCGCCCCGCCGCCGGGCTTCTTGCCCTCCGGACCGTCCGCGGGCTTCTCGGGCCCCTCCGAGGCGCTCTGATCGCCCTCGGAGGACGGCGCGGCGGAACCACTCCGCCCGCCGAACGTGTCGCGCAGCCGCCCGCCGAGGTCACTGGCCCCGCCCGCGAGGTCCCGGACCAGGCCCATCAGGGGGTCCTTGCTGGCCCGTACGGAGTCCGCGTAATGGCTCGCCGACTCCCGGAAGGAGTCCGACACCGAGGTGCTGCCGTCCTCCGAGCGCCGCGGGTAGTGGCCGTCCATGATCCGCTGGTGGTCGCGGCTCCCGGCCCACTTCTTGAGCTCCGCCGCCCGCACGGTCGTGAAGGGGTGCGTGCGCGGCAGCACGTTCATGATCTTCAGTACGGAGTCGCGCAGGTCGCCGCCCGCCTCGTACTCCTCGGCCTGCGCGAGGAACGCGTCCACGTTCATCTCGTGCAGGTGGTTGCCGCCCGCGATCTTCATCAGGCCGCGCATCGACGCCTGGAGGTCCTGGCCCACCAGCAGGCCCGCCCGGTCCGCCGACAGCTCCGACTTGCGGAACCACTCGCGCAGCGCCGTCACGATGGCCATCACCGCGAGGTTGCCCAGCGGGATCCAGGCGATCTTGAGCGCGAAGTTGGTCAGGAACAGCAGTATCGTCCGGTAGACCGCGTGGCCCGAGAGCGCGTGGCCGACCTCGTGGCCGACGACCGCCCGCATCTCCTCCTCGTCCAGCAGCTCGACGAGGCCCGTGCTGACCACGATGATCGGCTCGTCCAGGCCGATGCACATGGCGTTGGGCTGCGGGTCCTGGGTGACGTACATCGGCGGGACCTTCGGCAGGTCCAGGATGTAGCAGGCGTCCTGCAGCATCGTGTGCAGGTGCTGGAACTGCTGATCGCTCACCCGCACCGAGTCGGAGAGGTAGAGCAGCCTGAGGCTGCGCTCCGGCAGCAGCCCGCTCAGCGCCTTGAAGACGGTGTCGAAGCCGCTCAGCTTGCGCAGCGCCACCAGGGCCGAGCGGTCCGCGGGGTGCTCGTAGGCGCGCGAGGAGATCTCGGGGAACCGCTTCCGCTGCCGGCCGGGCACCCGCTCGTGCCCCTCGCCGGCCGTGCCGGAAGCGCTCTCGCTCCTGGCGCCGTCGTCGCTGTCGCTCATCAAGACCCCCTCCATGCGCTGATCATGGCCCGGCGGCCGTCACCCGCCCGGCTGCCCAACCCCACAGTAGGCGCTGCCCCCGGCATGGCTACCGTTGGAGGCATGCCCGACATCCACGCGTTCACCGCGAACCCCGGCTTCACCGAACTGCTCGCCGTCTCCAAGGGCGACCAGGGCCCCGGCGCCCTCATCCGAACGGTCCTCGTCGTCGGCGTCGTCGGCATCGCCTTCCTCGCCTGGTTCCTGCTCCGCGGGTACGGCAAGAAGGACTGACCTGTGGAGTCGGCGTGAGCCCGCGCACGCCCCCCGCATACGATGTGGCAGAAGTCTCTGCCCGACTACCGTCCCGGATAGGTCCTGCCGACGATGAGCGCTTTCGCCTCAGCCCACACAGCCCTGGCCACACTCGCCTCCGAGGGCGAGCACGTGGACACCCACCCGAGCCTCAGCCCGTACATGACCGGCGGCGCCGCCCTGGTGATCCTGGTGCTCCTCCTGTGGATCACGACCCGCTTCAACCGCGACCGCTGAGCCCACCCGGTCCCTGCGGGTCCGGCGCCCCGCCGCGCCCAGTAGGGTCTGCACGCATGGGAGAGCAGACAGGGCCCGTGAAGCGGCGGCTCGGAGTGATGGGCGGGACGTTCGACCCGATCCACCACGGCCACCTGGTCGCCGCCAGCGAGGTGGCCGCGCAGTTCCACCTCGACGAGGTCGTTTTCGTACCCACGGGTCAGCCGTGGCAGAAGAGCCACCGGACGGTGTCACCGGCCGAGGACCGCTATCTGATGACGGTGATCGCCACCGCGTCCAACCCGCAGTTCTCGGTCAGCCGCATCGACATCGACCGCGGCGGTCCGACGTACACCACGGACACCCTCCGCGACCTGCGCGCCCTCAACGACGACGCCGACCTGTTCTTCATCACCGGTGCCGACGCGCTGGCCCAGATCCTCACTTGGCGGGACACCGAGGAACTGTTCTCGCTGGCCCACTTCATCGGTGTGACCAGGCCGGGCCACATATTGGCCAACCCCGGCCTGCCCGAGGGCGGCGTCTCGCTCGTCGAGGTGCCCGCGCTCGCGATCTCCTCCTCCGACTGCCGCACGCGCGTGGCGAAGGGCGACCCGGTCTGGTACCTGGTGCCCGACGGTGTGGTGCGCTACATCGACAAGCGCAACCTGTACCGGCACTGAAGGCACGTGAGGGGCACCGGTGAACGACCGACAGGACCCGTACGCGCAGGATCCGTACGGCCGTCAGCCGCAGGTCCACGGCTATGACGCCTATGGGCAGCCGGTGTACCGGCCGGACGCCCCGGAGCGGGTGTACGACGTGTACGGGCAGCCGGTGCAGCCCGCGCAGCAGCAACCCCAGCAGGGCTACGGCTACGAAGGCCAGGGCGGCTACGACTCGTATGCGCAGCCGCAGCCGCAGCAGCTCCACGAGCAGCAGCACCAGTTCTACGAGCCGCAGCAGCAGCCCGCGCAGCAGACCCAGCAGCAGGAGTGGATCCCCCGGCAGGCCGGTGCCCCCGCCCACGAGGCGGGCGAGGAGCCGCGGGAGGAGCGGCACGAGCCGTCCTCCAAGGTGCCGGGGCAGGCGCCCGCACCGGACTACCGCACCGAGCAGTTCTCCTTCATCGAGGAGCCGGACGAGGACTCCGAGGACGTCATCGACTGGCTCAAGTTCAGCGAGAGCCGCACCGAACGGCGCGACGAGCGCAAGCGCAAGGGGCGCAACCGCGTCGTCGCCCTCGTCGTGGTGCTCGTGCTCGCCCTGGGCGGTGCGGCCGCCTACATGTGGTGGGCCGGTTCCGGTGACAAGGAGGGCGCGGCCACGGCGAGCGGGGCGCAGAAGCGCGACGTGATCGTCGTCCACCTGAGGACGACCCAGGGGGGCGGCAGCTCCACCGCACTCCTGGTCGACAACGAGACCACCAAGAAGGGCACGACGGTCCTGCTGCCGAACGCGCTGGCCGTCGCCAAGGACGGCGGCGGTTCCACCACGCTCGGCAAGTCCGTCCAGGACGACGGCACCGGCGCGACCCGCGACGCCCTGAACACCCTGCTGGGTGCGGACATCAAGGGCAGCTGGCGGCTGGACACCCCGTATCTGGAGAACCTGGTCGAGCTCGTCGGCGGCATCGCCTTGGACACCGACACCGACGTCCCCGGCGCGAAGCCCGGTGACAGCCCGGTGGTCCACAAGGGCACCGCGCAGAACCTGGGCGGCCAGATGGCGGTGTCGTACGCCACCTACCGGGCCTCCGGTGAGGACCCCGGCAAGCAGCTGGCCCGCTTCGGGCAGGTCATGCAGGCGGTGCTGAAGAAGCTGTCCGGCGACCCCGCGGCGGCGACCCGCACGATGGAGTCCCTCGCGCAGATCCCGGACCCCTCCCTGTCCGTCGAACAGCTCGGCGCCTCCCTGGCCCGGCTCGCCACGCTCGCCAAGGCGGGCGCGTACGACACCACGGCGCTGCCCGTGCAGACCGACGGGACGCTCGGCGACCAGGCGACCGGCAAGGTGGTCAAGGACGTCCTCGGCGGCACGGTGAAGGACACCGGCGGCAAGAACGCGACGCCCAGGGTCAGCGTGAAGAACGCCACAGGGGCCAAGGGTGCGTCCGGCACCGCCCAGGTCACGCTCGTCAACGGCGGCTACACCGTCGTCGACGCGGGCACGGCGGGCACGGCCGAGGCGGCGTCCGCGGTGACGTACGCGGACGACAGGCGGGAGGCCGACGCCAAGGAGGTCGCCAAGACGCTGGGCCTGCCCGCGGGCGCCGTGAAGAAGGGCACCGGAGCCGCCAACGCCGACGTCACGGTGGTCCTGGGCAAGGACTACAAGAGCTGACGGCCGGGCCGGCCGGGCGAGGGCCCGGCCGGCCCCGGCGAAAAGGCCAGGAGTGCTGTCGGCGGGTCGTGAGACCCTTGAGGCGTACTGACCCTCTTTATCGAAAGCATGGCTTGTGACCGCCACGGACCGCTCCATCGAGCTCATCAAGGCCGCCGCACAGGCGGCCGCAGACAAGCTCGCGCACGACATCATCGCGTACGACGTCAGCGACGTACTGTCGATCACCGACGCCTTCCTGCTGGCCTCGGCCCCCAACGACCGCCAGGTCAAGTCGATCGTCGACGAGATCGAGGAGCAGCTGAGCAAGCAGCTCGGCGCCAAGCCGGTGCGCCGCGAGGGCGACCGCGACGCCCGCTGGGTGCTGCTCGACTACGTCGACATCGTCGTCCACGTGCAGCACAGCGAGGAGCGTGTCTTCTACGCCCTGGAGCGGCTGTGGAAGGACTGCCCCGAGATCGACCTCCCGGCCGACGCCGTCGCGACCCGCGGCAAGGCCGAGGAGCACGCCAAGACGCTGGGTGAGGCCGACCTGGACGGTGAGCTGAGCTGAACGCCGGCGCGGGCGGTACGGGACCGGGCGCCGCGGCCACCAGGGGCCGGCGCATCGTCCTCTGGCGGCACGGCCAGACCGCATGGAATCTGGAGCGCCGCTTCCAGGGCTCCACGGACATCGAGCTGACCGGAACCGGCGTCGCGCAGGCGCGCCGGGCCGCCCGGCTGCTGGCCGCGCTGCGGCCGGACGCCATCGTCGCCTCCGACCTCAAGCGCGCCGCGGCGACCGCCGCCGAGCTGGCGGCCGTCACCGGCCTGCCGGTCGCGCATGACGCCGCCCTGCGCGAGACGTACGCGGGGGAGTGGCAGGGCCTCACGCACGAGGAGATCATCGGGCGGTACGGCGAGCAGTACGCGGCGTGGAAGCGCGGCGAGCCCGTGCGGCGCGGCGGCGGCGAGCTGGAGACCGAGGTCGCCGACCGGGCCGCCCCGGTGGTCCTCGCCCAGGCCGACAAGCTGCCCGACGGCGGCACGCTCGTCGTGGTCAGCCACGGCGGCACCATCCGTACGACGATCGGCCGCCTGATCGGCCTGGAGTCGTCGTCCTGGGAGGCGCTCGGCGGCCTCACCAACTGCTGCTGGTCGGTGCTCGGTGAGGGCGCGCGCGGCTGGCGGCTGCTGGAGCACAACGCGGGGACGCTGCCCGAGCCGGTGCTCGGCGACGACGACTGAGCGGCCCGCCCGGCGGCCGCCCACGGCCCGATTTCACATCCGGCCAGGTCACAGGCTAAAGTTCTTCTTGTTCGCGGGGAACGCGGAGGGAAACCTCCGGGGGAAGCCGAGAACAGCGGGGCTATAGCTCAGTTGGTAGAGCGCCTGCATGGCATGCAGGAGGTCAGGAGTTCAATTCTCCTTAGCTCCACAACCCGGACGATCCCGTCTCTCCGTCAAGGAGAGGCGGGATTGTTGCTGTTCCGACAGGGTCTCGTGGCAGAATCGGACGGCCGGTAGCGGACGGGACCAAAGGGGAGGGAACGGCTGACCCATGGGTGCACACAGCCGGAAGTGCGACTGGTGCGGCAGCGGGACGCCGATCGTCCGCGACATGGAGCCGCTCAACCCCTCCTACCAATACTGGTGCGTGGAGTGCGCGCGGGCGCTGATCATAAAAGGCGACCCGATCGAGACCTACCGCGAGCTCGAGGGCGAGCCGATCTACGGCCGACTGCTCGACGAACACTGCACGTTGAAGCGCTTCTACTCCTTCGCCACCGCCTGAAAGCCCGCCCCCTGCGGGCTCTTCCCCCCCC